>JBGPLH010000268.1:0-4890 GCA_041486365.1 Thermodesulfobacteriota bacterium
CAGCCCGGGCCGAAGCCGTCCCTGCTCGTCGAAGAGATCCTCCGGGGCGTAGCTCTTCATCCAGTCCTCGAGGAGCTTCACATGACCCGGCTTCGCGGCCATCTCGGCCATCGGCACCTGGTGCGAGCGCCCGGATCCCTCGGTCTTCAGGCCGTCCACTTCCTTCGGACCAGTCCATCCCTTGGGCGTGCGCAGCACGATCATCGGCCAGCGCGCCCGGCGCGCCTCGCCGCTTGCCCGCGCATCCACCTGGATCGACCGGATCTCCTCGATCACGCCGTCGAGCGTCCCGGCCATCTTCTGGTGCATTTCCCCCGGCTCCCATCCCTCCACGAAATAGGGCGTGTAGCCGTAGCCGACGAACAGGCTCTCGAGCTCCTCGGGAGAGATCCGCGCGAGCAGCGTCGGATTGGCGATCTTGAACCCGTTCAGATGGAGAATCGGGAGCACGGCGCCGTCGGAGATCGGATTCAGGAACTTGTTCGAGTGCCAGGAGGCGGCCATCGGTCCGGTCTCCGCCTCTCCGTCGCCGACGACGCACGCCACGATGAGATCGGGATTGTCGAAGGCCGCGCCGAAGGCGTGCGAGAGCGCGTACCCGAGCTCGCCGCCCTCATGGATCGAGCCGGGGGTCTCGGGCGCGACGTGGCTGGGGATACCGCCGGGAAAGGAGAACTGCCTGAAGAGCCGCTTCATCCCCTCGGCGTCCCCCGGGACGTTCGGGTAGAACTCGCTGTAGGTCCCCTCGAGCCAGGTATTGGCCACGAGCCCCGGTCCGCCGTGCCCCGGGCCGGCGACGTAGATCACGTTCAGGTCCTGCGCCCGGATGAGGCGGTTCAGGTGCGCGTAGATGAAGTTGAGCCCGGGCGTCGTGCCCCAGTGCCCCAGGAGCCGCGGCTTGATGTGCTCGATCCGGAGGGGCTCCCGGAGGAGCGGGTTGTCGAGGAGGTAGATCTGTCCGACGGAGAGGTAGTTCGCCGCGCGCCAGTACCCGTGGATCCGGCGCAGCTCGTCGGGCGAGAGCGGTCCCGGCGGCGCCGCTGCGTTCCTGGCCATGTCCCCTCCATCGCCCGCCGCGCGTCCCGATGCAATTCGGCGGGCCTTGGTCCTCCGGCGGCGCTCAGGAGGAACCCGTTGCTTGTATGAAATGAATCAGCCGGCGGCAAGCGCCCGGCGGACGATCTGCCGGGCCTGATCGACGATGGCGTCCAGGTGGGCGGGATCCTTGAAGCTCTCCGCGTAGAGCTTGTAGATGTTCTCCGTGCCCGAGGGGCGCGCGGCGAACCAGCCGCCCGTGGAGACGACCTTGAGGCCGCCGATCGCGGCGCCGTTGCCCGGCGCGCGCGTGAGCTTTGCCGTGATCGGATCGCCTGCGAGGGCGGTTTCCTTCACGTCCTCCGGCGAGAGCCGCTTCAGCGCCTCCTTCTCCGCGGGCGTGGCCGGCGTGTCGATGCGCGTGTAGAAGGGCGTGCCGAACCGCGCGGTGAGATCGAGAGCGTGCTCGCCGGGATCCTTTCCGGTCCGCGCCGTGATCTCCGCGGAGAGGAGGCCGAGGATCAGGCCGTCCTTGTCCGTGGTCCACACGGTCCCGTCCTTCCGGAGGAAGCTCGCGCCCGCGCTCTCCTCTCCGCCGAACAGAAGCGATCCCGAGAGCAATCCTGCCACGAACCACTTGAAACCCACCGGGACCTCCGAGAGCCGGCGGCCGGAGTCCGCCACGACGCGATCGATCAGGCTGCTGCTCACGAGCGTCTTCCCCACCGCGGCTTCCTTGGGCCAGCCGGGGCGATTCGCGAGCAGGTAGGCGATCGCCACGGCGAGGTAGAGGTTCGGGTTCATGAGCCCGGCCGAAGGCGTGACGATTCCGTGGCGGTCGCAGTCCGCGTCGTTTCCCCAGGCGACGTCGAAGCGGTCCTTGAGCGCCACGAGCCCCGCCATCGCCCAGGGGCTCGAGCAGTCCATCCGGATCTTTCCGTCGTGATCGAGCGTCATGAAGCGGAAGGTGGGGTCGACCGCGGGGTTCACCACGGTGATGTCGAGGCCGTAGCGATCGGCTATGGCACCCCAGTAGCCGACGGCCGCTCCGCCCAGCGGGTCGACGCCGATCCGGACGCCCGCGGCGCGAATCGCGTCCAGGTCGATCACCCGGGTCAGATCGGCCACGTAGGGGGCGACGAAATCCTCCTCCCGGGTCGTCGCGGCGCGGATGGCGTCCGCGTAGGGGACGCGCTTCACGTCCGCGTTCCCGGCCCGGAGCAGCGCGTTCGCGCGATCCTGGATCCATCCGGTGACGTCGGTGTCGGCGGGGCCGCCGTTGGGCGGGTTGTACTTGAAGCCGCCGTCGGAGGGCGGGTTGTGCGACGGCGTGACGACGATGCCGTCCGCGAGCGGGCCCTTCCGGCCACGGACAAGTTCTGAATTGTGGGCAAGGATGGCGCGGGAGATCACGGGCGTGGGGGTGAAGCCGTCGTCGCGCTGGAGGATCGTCTCCACGCCGCTCGCGGCGAGCACTTCCAGGGCGTCGCGTTGCGCGGGGCCGGAGAGCGCGTGCGTGTCCTTGCCGAGATAGAGCGGCCCGCCGATCCCCTGGGCGCGGCGCCAGTCGCAGATGGCCTGCGTGATGGCCAGGATGTGCGCCTCCGTGAAGCTTCCGTCCAGGGAGGAACCGCGGTGACCGCTCGTGCCGAAGCTCACCCGCTGGTTTGGATCGTTCAGGTCCGGCTGACGCTCGTGGTACTCGCGATCGAGCCGGGCCACGTCGATCAGCATGTCCGCGGGGACGGGCTTCCCGGCAAGGGGATGGATCGCCATGGGGTCCTCACCCGTTCTTCTTCAACTGCCCCGCCACGGCGCTCGTGGCCCGCGCCACGGCCTCTGGATCGCCGAGATAGAAGTGGCGGACAGGCTTCAGGTCGTCGCCCAGCTCGTAGACGAGCGGGATCCCCGTCGGAATGTTCAGTCCCACGATGTCGCTGTCGGACACGCCGTCGAGGTATTTCACGAGGGCGCGGAGGCTGTTCCCGTGGGCCGCGATCAGGACGCGCCGTCCCGCGCGGACCTCGGGCGCGATCGTCTCGTGCCAGGTGGGGAGAAAGCGCTCGACCGTGTCCTTCAGGCACTCGGTCAGGGGGATCTCTTCGGGACGGAGCGAGGCGTAGCGCGGGTCCTTCGCGGGGCTCCGGGGATCCTCGGGCCGCAGCGGCGGAGGCGCGATGTCGTAGGAGCGCCGCCAGATCTGCGTCTGCTCCAGCCCGTGGCGCTCCGCCGTCTCCGCCTTGTTGAGCCCCTGCAGTGCGCCGTAGTGGCGCTCGTTCAGGCGCCAGGAGTTATGGACGGGGATCCACATGAGGTCCATCTCTTCCAGGGCGAGCCAGAGCGTCTTGATCGCGCGCTTCAGCACCGAGGTGAAGGCGGCGTCGAAGACGTAGCCTTCTTTTTGAAGCAGCCGGCCGGCCTCGATCGCCTCCCCCACGCCTTTCTCGCTCAGGTCCACGTCGGTCCATCCGGTGAACCGGTTCTCCTTGTTCCAGGTGCTCTCGCCGTGGCGGAGCAGGACGAGCTTCTTCATCGTCTCCTCTCGGGGCCCGGTCTCTCGGGGATCGCCGCGGCCGGAAGGGGCCTGAGGATACCGCTTCGCCCCGCGGCTGGCCAGACGCCGCACGCGGCCAACCCCCGGCCCGACATGCGAAGGCCCCCGGAGGTCCGCGGCGGACCCTCGGGGGCCTTCTCCAGGTAGAGTGCGTCGCAGAGTCCCCCGGGCGGGACGTTCGACGCGCGGGGGGTCACACCGCCGGGGTGGAAGCCTCCTCTTCGATCGGGCGTACCCGCACCCGCACGTGCTTGTGGTAGGGCGTCGCCGTGATCGGATCGCGGTGATCCGCGGAGGTGAGCAGGTTCACCCGGGGGCCGCTCTCCTTCCGTACCCCCTCCTCATCCGGGTAGTCCATCCCGTAGCCGTGCGGAAGCGTGACGAGCCCCGGCTGCACGGTGTCCGTGTGGCGCACGCGCACCCGGATAGCCCCGCGCCGTGATTCGCAGAGGGCGAGCGCGCCGTCTTCAAGGCCCACCCGCTTCGCGTCCTCCGGGTGGATGCGCAGCGCGCCATCGGGATCGTCCTTCCGCCAGAGCGGGTCGCGGTAGATCGTGTTCGCGTTGTAGGAACGGCGCTCCCCCGCCGCGAGGACGAAGGGGTAGGCGTCCGCCTCGCCCGCTGCGCGCTCCCGCGCGAGGTCGCCAAGCGCCTCGAGCATCTCGGGTACGTCGAGCCGGATCCGGTGGTCCGGGTAGCGAACCATCTTCCACGTGTCGTCGTAGGCGTGCTCGCTGATGATCGCTCCGGAGCGCGACGCGAGGATCCGCCCGAAGAGCGCCTCGCCGAGATCCGCGCCGCCGCCCGCGAGCCCCGCGCGCCGCACGGCTTCGGCGTGCTTCCCGGCGTACTGGTGCGCGGCGAACCAGAGCACCGCGGCTGCCTGCGCCCCGTCGGGAAGCGCGCGCCCGAGCGTGTCGTAGAGCACCATCGTCGCGAGGGGCCGGAGCGCCGGGCGCCGCGAGAGCGCAGCCCGGAGTGCCAGCGGGAAGAGCCGCAGACGCGGCCAGCGCCGATCGATCCGCGCCGCGGCGGACAGGAGCGGCATCCGCTTCGGCAACGCGCCCATCGCCACGACGAGCCTTCGGTAGATCTCGGGCTCCGGCAGGGTCCCTGACTTCGGGGGCAAGAGGGGCTTGCGCAGGTGGAAGAAGTTCTTCGGAAACTCGAGGTTGAAGAAGGTCGCCTCCCACTTCTCGAACTGCGAGGCCGCCGGCAGCACGTAGTGCGCCATCCGCGCCGTCTCCGTGAAGGCCACGTCGACCACGACGAGCATCTCCAGCTTCGCGAACGCTTTCCGG
>JBGPLH010000269.1:0-4859 GCA_041486365.1 Thermodesulfobacteriota bacterium
AACTCCACCGGCGCGGCCCTCTACGATCGCAACCTGCGCTACTGGATCGCGGAGCTGCTGCTCGAGGGACGCCTCGTCTCGTCGAAGCTCGCGCCGCTGTACCTGGCGCTCCGGGCCAACGGCTACGGCACCTACGACTCGAACGAGGGGTACATGCTGGAGCCGCGCTACTCCGGCGACCTCGGGTGGAACATGGAATCGATCGAGGCCTACTCGCTCGCTCTGGGCTGGCGGCTCACGGAGCGCGCCGTGCTGCGCGCCGAGGTCACCCACCAGAACATCGATCTCGTTCGCGGGGCAACGGCCGACATGAGCGGGATCGCCGGGGGCTCGAATTTCTTCGCGGTGGCGATGGGAATGCGGTTCTAGAGGGGCAGGTCCACGGCGGGGCCGGCGTGCGGGGCGATGCGCTCCGCGCGCGCGACCACGCGGCGGGGTGATCGTGCGGCGATGGATGGTTCCCATGCTGGTGGGCGCGGCTCTCCTGTTCCCGGTCCGGAACACGGCGGCCGGCGAGGTGCGCGGCAGTGTGACGCTGCGCGTGGAGGGGGTCCGGCTCGCGGACGTCGGGCCGATCGTAGTGTTCCTTGAGGGCGCCGACGGCCCGATTCCCGCTGCCGCGCCGGCCCTCACGCCCAGCGTCCGCCAGAAGAACGCGACCTTCTCGCCGGGATTCCTCGTCGTCGCCGCCGGGCAGACGGTCAACATGCCCAACGACGACGTGATCTTCCACAACGTCTTCTCCTACTCCAAGCCCAACCGCTTCGACCTGGGGCTCTATCCGAAGGGCTCGTCCCGGTCCGTCACGCTGCGTCATCCCGGCGCGGTGCGCATCTACTGTTCGATCCACGAATCCATGAACGCGATCATCTTCGTCTCTCCCACCCGCTGGTTCGACGTCGTCCGCCCGACGGGCGACTTCGCGCTGACGGGTGTTCCCGCTGGGCGTTACCGCATTCGCACCTGGAGCGAGAAGCTCCCGGAGACCTCGCGCACCGTGGAGGTGCCGGAGACCGGCTCCGTCCCGGTCGATCTGTCCATCGGGCCGGCGGCGGGGGGCACCGGGGGCGCGCGGGCGGGGGAGGAGCGCCGCGGATGAGCGTCATACGTCCAACGCTGTTCGTGCGGCTCGTGCTGGCGCTGGCCGGGGTGGCCACGTTCTCCACGGCCGTGGCGCTGCTGTTTCACGATCGCACCCTCTCGCGGGAGCTCGAGCGGGCCGCACGCAAGAGGCTGGAGGTGGCGGCGACGGCGGCCGGGAGGCTCGCGGAGAACCATCTCGAAGCGATGTCGGAGCGCTACCGGGCCATCTCCGGGACGCCCCAGTTCCGCGCGAACCTGGAGGTCGAGGATCCACCGACGCTGAACCACTACGCGGCCGAGCTGCTACGGCTCCAGGGGGCCGCGCGCATCCTCTTCGTCGATCAGAAGGGTCGCGTCGTCGCGGCGGCGGGGGATCCCGGGCTCGACGCACTGGCCGTCGCCGTCCAGGGCCAGTCGCTGATCGGCTATCGGGGCAGGCCCTGGGCCGTGACCGGCGTGGCGCTGGAGACGGCGGGACTGCCGCTCGGCCGCCTCGTGGCGGTGGAGCCGCTCCCTGCGCGGACGATCGCCGATTGGTCGGATCTCTGCGGCGCACGGGTCCGGTTCGGCGACGGCGGAGGGGGAGAGGATGCCACGCTCGACGCGGTCGCTCGCCGCTTCGGGGGCATGATCATGCGCGTGGAGCTTTCACTTTTGCCCGAACGGGAGGCGCTGGCGCGCTCGCGCTGGAACCTCCTCACGGCGGGCATCCTCGCGCTCGCGGCGGCCATCATCGTGAGCCTTTTCTTCTCGCGCGGGCTCATCCGGCCGATCCTCGAGATCAAGGCGGCCGCGGAGCAGATCGGCCGGGGAGATTTCGGCGTGCGGATTCGCAGCGACCGCCGCGACGAGATCGGCGACGTGGCGCGGGCCTTCGAGAGCATGGCCGCCAGCCTCCGCCGGATGCTGGGGCACGTGGCGGGTGCGGCGGACCGCGTGGAGGCCACCTCCTCCGAGATCGCGTCGGCCTCCGGCACCGTGGCGGCGGTGACCGCCGACCAGGTGCGTGGGATCCAGCAGACGGCCCGGGCGATGGAGGAGATCAATGCGCGGGTGAGCGGCGTGGCGGCCACGGCCGCGACGTCGGCCAAGGCGCTGAACGTCTCCGTCGAGGGATCGACCAGCTCGTTCCGCGAGCTGGCCCGGACGGGCGACGAGCTCAACCAGAACGCCTCCGCGCTGAACGCCCAGGTGGACGAGGTTGGCGCTTCGATCGAGGAGATGCTCCACAGCGCGAAGCGCGTGTCACGTAGCGCGGACGAGCTGGGGCAGGCCGCGGAGGAGACGTCGCGCAGCATGGAGGAGATGGCGCGCTCGACGGAGCGGGCAGACCGCAACGCGGGCGAGGGGGCGCGGCTGTCGACGAGCGTGCTCGAGACCGCCGAGAAGGGCCGCTCCCGGGTGATGGAGACGATCCAGGGCATGGATGCGATCCGGGTGGCGACGGAAACGGCGGAGGCCGTGATCCGCGGGCTGGGCGTGCGCGTGAAGGAGATCGGGACCATCGTGAAGGTGATCGACGGCGTCTCCGACGAGACGAACCTTCTCGCCCTCAACGCCGAGATCATCGCGGCCCAGGCCGGGGAGCACGGCCGGGCGTTCTCCGTGGTGGCGGGGGAGATGAAGGAGCTGTCGGACCGGGTGCTGGCCGGGACGAAGGAGATTCGCGGGCTGATCGCCGCGGTCCAGACCGAGAGCGCAAACGCGATCGGCGCGATCGAGCACGGGGCCAGGAGCGTACAGAGCGGCGTGGAGCTGGCGGCGGAGGCGGGCGAATCGCTCGAGGAGATCACGGGGGCCACGAGGGAGAGCGGCAATCGCATGCTGGAGATCGTCGCCGCGATGCACGAGCAGAACGAGGCCGTGTCCCGGGTGGTCCGTCTGATGCAGCACGTCCTCTCCGGCGTGGAGCAGATCCGGACCGCGGGGATCGAGCAGGGGGCCGCGAACGAGGCGGTGCTGCGCGGCACCTCGGTCATGCGGGAGGTGGCGCGGCAGGTATCGGGGGCCACCGGGCAGCAGGCCCAGAGCGCCGCCCGGATTGGCGACAACGTCGAGGCGGTCCGCCGCGCCGTGGAGGAGATCAACCGCATCCTCCAGGAGCAGTCCACGGCGTGCCGTCAGGCGACCGAGCTGCTTGATACGGTGAGCGAGCGCACCGGCTCGAACGAGGAGGCCGCCCAGCGCCTCGAAGAGGTCATGCGGGAGCTCCTGCGCCAGGCCGAGGCGCTTCGAGAGGAGGTGCGCCGGTTCCGGATCTGAACCCGATCTCCCCCGCGCCCGGGCCAGTCCCCGGGCCCGCTTGATTCCGTCCCCCGAGTCCTATTAGATCCCTTCGGCGGCCCGCCTTCCGGGCGGCCCTGTACTCCCCCGCAGCCGGAGGTCCTCGCATGGAAATCAACGGGATCGCCCACGTGATCCTCACGGTGAGCGACTTCGACGGCGCCCGCGCGTTCTACGGCAAGCTCCTTCCTTTTCTCGGCCTGACACCGGTCATCGACTTCGACGGGTTCTTCTACTGCGTCGGCGGGCGGAGCGCCGTGGGCATCAGTCGCTGCGATCCCCAGCACGCGAAGGAGCGCTTCGTGCAGCCGAGGGTGGGACTGCATCACGCCTGCTTCCGGGCGCGGAGCCGCGAGGACGTCGACACGCTCCACGCCTTCCTTGTGGAGATCGGGGCCACGATCGTGCATCGGCCCGAGGAGGCGAACTGGGCGCCGGGATACTACTCAGTGCTCTTCGAGGACCCGGACGGGATCCGGCTGGAGATGAACCACGTACCCGGCAGGGGGCTTCTCGGGACGTCCGCGTAGCCCGCGATCGGACATGGGGCCGAAGATGACCCTCGATCTCTCGAAACCCGTACGGGTGGCGGCCGTCCAGATGCACGGTCGGGTCGCCGACATCCCCTACAATCTCCGACAGGCCGAGTCGCTGGCGACGGACGCCTTCACGCGCGGGGCGCGGATCGTCGCGCTCCCGGAGTTCTTCACCACGCCGGTCGCCTTCGAGCCGCGCCTAGCCGGCTGCGCGCTCCCGCCGGCCAACGACGCGATCGATCTCCTGGAGAGGCTCGCCCGCCGGCACGGCGGATACATCGGCGGGTCGATGCTCGTCCGTCGCGGCGATGACGTGTTCAATACCTACGTCTTCATGCAGCCCGACGGGCGATGCTTCACGCACGACAAGGACATCCCGACGATGTGGGAGAACGCGTTCTACATCGGCGGGAGCGACGATGGCCTGATGGGGACGGGGCTCGGCCCTGTGGGGGCGGCCGTGTGCTGGGAGTTGATCCGGACGCAGACGGTCACGCGCCTGCGGGGCCGGGTCCGCTTCGCGATGACGGGAAGCAACTGGTGGGGCGGACCCGAGAACTGGCCCCTGGCACGGAGGCTCCTGACGGGCGTGGAGCGGGCGAACGAGCGGCTCGCGGCACAGGCCCCCGCCACCTTCGCGCGGATGCTCGGGATCGCCGTGCTCCACGCGGGGCAGGCCGGGCGCTTCGAGGGACGTTTCCTGCTGGTCCCCGGCCGGGAGACGAACGTGCGCTACGTATCCGCGTTCCTGGGAGAGACGAAGATCGTCGACCGGGAAGGGTGCGTGGTGTCGAGCGTGGAGCGGGAGGAAGGGCCCGGGATCGCCATGGCGGACCTGTTGCTCGAGCCCGGGAAGCCCTCGCTCGATCCGGACCCGGCGTCGTTCTGGATCCCGGACCTCCCGCGCTTCCACCGGGCCACCTGGAGCCACCAGAACGCCTGCGGGAAGTGGTGGTA
>JBGPLH010000270.1:0-4858 GCA_041486365.1 Thermodesulfobacteriota bacterium
ACCCCGGGCGACCCCGCGGCATCCGACCTCGCAGAGGAGCAGTCGCTCCTCGATGCGCTTCGAAGCGGAGACGCGAAGGCCTTCGAGACGCTCGTGCGCATGCACGGCGGCCGCCTTCTGGCCATCTCCCAGCGGTTCCTGCGGAACGAAGAGGACGCCCGGGACGCGGTGCAGGACACGTTCCTGCAGGCCTACCGGGCGCTCGGGAGCTTCGCGGGCGACGCGAGGATCTCGACCTGGCTCCACCGGATCGCGATCAACGCTTCGTTGATGAGGCTCCGGACGCGGCGTCGAAAGCCCGAAGAATCCATTGACGCGCTGCTGCCGAAGTTCCTGGAGGACGGACACCAGCGCGAACCCGCGGTCGAGTGGCTGGAGCCGAGCGATGTCGCGCTCGAGCGCCGGGAGACCCGCGCGATGGTGCGCGAGTGCATCGACCGGCTGCCGGACACCCACCGCACGGTCCTCCTCATGCGCGACATCGAGGAGCTGGACACCGACGAGGCGGCGAAGCTCCTCGGCATCAGCACGAACGCGGTCAAGACCCGGCTGCACCGGGCCCGCCAGGCGCTGCGGGCCCTTCTCGATCCTCACTTCCGGGAAGGCGCGGCTCCATGCGCGGAACCGGGACCCGATCCCATGAGCTGTCGCGAGCTCATCGAGTTTCTCCAGGCGTACCTTTCGGGCGAACTCGCTTCCGCGCGTCGCGCCGAGTTCGATCGGCACCTCTCGATATGCCCGCCGTGCGTGGCTTATCTCACGGGCTACCAGGAGACGATCCGGCTGGCCAGGGCGTCCTTCCAGAGGCAGGACGATCCGGTTCCCGAGGGCGTGCCGGCGATGCTCATCGCGGCGATCCGGGCCGCCATGAGGAAGAAGGGATGACCGGCCCCTGTCAGGCTCCCTAGCGCGTCAGCGAGAGCCAGGCTCCGAAGATCTTCTTCACGAATGGCGTGAGGCGCGTGCGGCTGTAGAGGTCCCCCGTCTGGCGGATGGCCTCCGCCTGGGTGGGGTAGGGGTGGATCACGGAGGCGAGCGTCCCGAGGCCCGCCCCTCCGACCATCGCGAGCGTTATCTCGCTGATCATCTCCCCGGCATGGCGGGCGACGATGGTGGCGCCGAGGATCCGGTCGCTCCCCCTCTTCACGTGCACCTTCACGAAGCCATCCTCCTCCCCGTCGGTGATCGCGCGGTCCACCTCGGCGAGCGGCCGCAGGAAGGTGTCCACCGCAATCCCGGCCTGCTCCGCGTCACGTTCGTACATCCCGACGTGGGCGATCTCGGGATCCGTGTACGTGCACCATGGGATCGTGAGGGCGCTCGCCTTCTTCCGGCCGTGGAAGAGTGCGTTCTGGATCACAATTCGCGCGGCCGCGTCGGCCGTGTGGGTGAACTGGTACCGCGAGCAGACGTCGCCGGCGGCATAGACGAGCGGGTTCGTGGTGCGGAGGCGGTCGTCCACCTCGACCCCTCGCGCGCCGGACCGCACCCCGGCTGCCGCCAGGTCGAGCCCCTCCACGTTCGGCACGCGCCCCACGCCGACGAGGATCTCCTCCACGACGAGCGTCTCGGACGCCGCGCCGTTCCTCATATGGACGATCTTCTCGCCGCCTCTTGTCTCGACTTTCTCCACGGTGGTATCGAGCATGACGCGGATCCCCTCGCGCTCGAAAGCGCGCGCGAGGATCAGGGCGGCGTCCGGATCCTCCCGGGTGAGGAACTGCGGCGCCTTTTCGACCAGTGTCACCGCGCACCCCAGGCGCCGGAAAGCCTGCGCCAGCTCGCAGCCGATGGGGCCGCCGCCCAGCACCGCGAGGCGATCCGGTCGCCGCGTGAGGGAGAAGACGGTTTCGTTGGTGAGGAAGCCGGCGTCTTCGAGGCCCGGGATGCCAGGGTTCCCGGGGCGCGCGCCGGTGGCGATCACCGCCTTGCGGAAACGGAGGGTCTTCCCGTTCACTTCCAGGGTATCGGGACCCGTGAAGCGCCCATCGCCGAGGAACACGTCGATGCCGAGTTCACGGCTGAAGCGCCGGACGGAATCGTGATGGCTGATCCGGGCGCGGATCCGGCGGACGCGCTCCATCACGGCGGCGAAGTCGGCGTCACCGGAGGCGGCCTTGATGCCGAAAGGCGCGGCGTCGCGGATGGCGGCCATGGCCCGGGCGGAGCGGATCAGCGACTTGGAGGGAACGCAGCCGAAGTTGAGGCAGTCGCCGCCCAGCAGTCGGCGCTCCACGAGGGCGACCTTCGCGCCGAGCCCGGCGGCGCCGGCGGCCGATACGAGCCCCGCCGTGCCGGCGCCGATGACGACCAGGTTGTAGCGCGGCGCGGGTTCGGGGTCGTTCCAGTCGGCCGGGTGAACGTTGGCGATCAGGGCGTCGTTGTGCTCATCCTGCGGCAGCACTTCGGGGAACGAACGCATCGTCGAAGTCCTCTTCAAGGGGGAGCGTGCGACCTGGGAGCGACGGGGCGCAGGGCCCTGACGGATACGATGTGTGCAAGACGGTGGGATATGATGCCACGCCTCACCGCTCGGTTTCACGCCACAGCGCTCGGGGCTTCGAGAGGAATACCACGCGGAGGGACAAAAGGATGATCCTGGCGGGGGACGTCGGCGGGACCAAGACTCTCCTCGGGCTCTTCGATGACTCGGGACCTGGGCTTCGGAGCCTGCGGGAGGAGACCTTCGCGAGCCGGGATCATGATTCGCTCGAGGATGTCCTGGAGCGTTTCCTCGGCCGCGATCGCGCGGAACCCCCCGACGCCGCCTGCTTCGGGGTGGCCGGGCCCATCGCGGACGGGAGCACCCGCATGACCAATCTCCCCTGGATCGTGGAGGAGGCATCCCTCGGGCGGGCGATGGGAACGACGCGGGTGCGCCTCCTGAATGACGTCCAGGCGCTCGCCTACGGAACGCTCTTCCTCGAGGCGAGCGGGTACCGGGTGCTGCAGGAGGGCCGCCGGCCCTCGCCCCGAGGCAACATCGCGGTGATAGCGGCGGGGACGGGGCTCGGCGAGGCGTTCCTCTGCTGGGACGGAGAACGGCATCACCCGGTTGCCTCCGAGGGGGGGCACGTGGATTTCGCGCCGCGGGACGATCGGGAGATGGCGCTCCTTCGCTGGCTCCGCCACCGTCTGGAGGGCCGCGTGAGCTACGAGCGGGTGCTCACGGGCGCGGGGCTTCACCATATCTATGCGTTCCTGCGCGATAGCGGGGAGGCCCGGGAATTGCCCGGTGTCGCGGAGCGCTTCGTGCGGGAGGATCCCGCGGCGGTGATATCAGAGCTGGGGCTCGCGGGGAAGGATTCGATCTGCGCCACCGCGCTGGACCTGTTCTGCTCGCTCTACGGAGCGGAGGCGGGAAACCTCGCGCTCAAGTGTCTCTCGACCGGCGGCGTGCGCGTGGGTGGCGGGATCGCGCCGAAGATCCTGCCGGCGCTGGGGAGGGGAGAATTCCTCCGCTCGTTCCTTGACAAGGGACGATACCGGCCGGTCATGGAGGCGATGGAGGTGCGCGTCGTTCTCGATGGGCGCACGCCGCTGCTCGGCGCGGCGCACTACGCGCGGCGGATGGCGACGGCCGCGGGGCGCGATGCGCGTGGGGGTCAGGCATGACTTATTGACTTAAGGTCGCTCCCTCCGAAAAAAGTCAAAAAGTCATGCCTGACCCCGAGACCCGGGCCCCGTGACATTCCGAAGAAGGACCGGTTATCGGGTTGACGCCAGGGGCGAAGTCTTGTACAAGAGACGCTCCGCTTGCGGCATCTCTCACGCCTTCCAACCTTTTGAGATCCTCTTGACCCACGACGTGCAGCCGAGCCACAAGAAGACCAAGCCGCTCCTGCGGGGGTGGTCGCACGCTATCGCCGCCGTCGCGAGCATCGTCGGCGCCGTCGTGCTCTGGAAGGTGACAGCGGGCGACCGGCCACGGCAGATCACGATGCTCATTTTCGGCATCTCGCTCGTGGCCCTGTACGCGGCAAGCGCCACGTACCACCTGGGGACCTGGAAGGGGAAGGCGTACGTGCTCTTCCGGCGGATGGATCACGCGATGATCTTCGTGCTCATCGCCGGGACCTACACGCCGTTCGCCTTCATCCTCCTCTCTGGGAGGGCGCGGGTGGTGATGCTCGCGCTCATCTGGGGCTTCGCGCTCGCGGGGATGAGCGTGAAGATCTTCTTCCCGTTCCTGAGGCGGCGCTTCTCCGTGCCGATCTACCTCGGCGCGGGGTGGCTCGCGGTCCTCGAGTACGACAAGTTCGTCCAGGCGATCTCCGGCCCGGGGCTCACGCTCCTCGCGGCGGGCGGGCTCGCCTATACCGCCGGCGCGATCTTCTACGCGTTGCGGCGGCCGAACCCCTTCCCGGGCATCTTCGGCTACCACGAGGTGTTCCATCTCTTCGTGATCACCGGGAGCCTCGCCCATTTCCTCGCCTTGCTCTACTACGTGGCGCCGCTCCCGCGCGCCTGACCCGCTCCTAGCGCTTCCGATCCGACCGCCCACGGCTCCAGGAATCGCGCAGCCGCTCCAGCTCCCGCTCCATCCGGTCGATGGGCGTGGTCGTCCTGCGCGGCGGCTCGCTCCGCTCCTCCTCTGGTCTCTCCCCGTTCGAGCCGCCACCGAAGATGCCCGTCACGCCTCGCAGGATGCCACGCAGGATCCGGGCGGGCGCTTCCAGCGGCTCCTCGATGGGGCCCCTGGAGGCCCAGATCTCCGGCCGCCGCAGGCAGGACTCCCGCGGCTCCGTTCCCGCGAGGAAGGCCTGGCGGATCGTGCGGGGACACTCGGGCGCGGGAAGCAGGCCGCTCGCCGGATCGACGTCGACGAAGACGATTCCCGGGGGGACCTGGAAGGTTC
>JBGPLH010000271.1:0-4778 GCA_041486365.1 Thermodesulfobacteriota bacterium
GCTTCGGCGCCTTCGTTCCCACCGGCGACGACCTTGTGCGCGGCCCCCGCGACGAAAAGACCCGCCACGGCGGACGCGAGCACGGCGTTCTTCCACTGCATCTGAACCTCCTGCTGGGTTGGGTTGGGGCGGCCCGCAGGGCCGCCGGGTGGATCCGGCGCGGGCGACGCGCCGGACGGTGCTGCTGAGATGACCGAACAGCGGGCCGGTTTCATCGGCGCCCGCGAAAAAATAATCGGGATCCTCAGCCCCTGGATCGCCGCGCCCCGGCGGAAGCCACGATGGCCTCCGAGGTCCGGGCCGCGAGCGCCATGACGGTCATCTGGGGATGGACCCCGAGGGGCCCGGGGAAGAGGCTCGCGTCGGCGACGAAAAGGCCTTGCACGCCGTGGACTTCCCCCGTGGGGCCTGTGACCGAGCGTGAAGGATCGGAGCCCATCCGGCAGGTTCCCTGCGGGCGCGTCGAGGTCATCCGGAGCGCGATCCGGCGCACGTCCGGCCGGTCGAGCTGGACGAGGTAGGTCTCGGCGTCGAGGATCGCGTTGGTCCGGGGCCCGGCGAACACCTTGCCTGCCCCCGCGCGGAACAGGAGCACCGCGGCCCGCCGGATCCCCTCGAGGAGCTTCTCCCGATCCTTCTTCCCCGGCTCGTAGTGGATCTCCATCTCGGACTTCCGGCGGACCCGCACCTCGCCCGTCGTGCGATCCTGCAGCACGACGGAGACGAGAGCCATGTGATTGTAGCGCGCCACGATCCGCTTGTGCGCGACGCCGAAGCCCGGCAGCGCCGACGCGATCGTCGCGGGCCCGGCGAAGTCCCCCTCGAGCGTGTACCCGCCCTTCCCCGCCCGCCGATCCGCGAAGTGGGCGGACCAGACCGACTGCGGGACCCCGAGGTAGCCGCGGACCGGCTCGTCGAAGATGCCGATCACCGGCACGGCGGGGTTCACGCGGAGCTTCTTCCCGAGGAGGCCCGAGCCATCGGGAACGCGGCTCCGCAGGAGCAGGAACGGGGACTCGATGGCGCCGGCGGCCACCACGACCACGGGCGCGCGCACCTCGATGGACCGCCTCCGCCCCCGGGTCGCGCCATCGAGGATCGCGCCGCGCACGCCGCGGACCGCGCCTCCGGAGAAGAGCACCGCGTCGGCGCGCGCGTCGGCGTAGAGCGTCGCGCCCGCCCGGAGCGCCTTCGGGAGATACGTCAGCATCATGCTGCGCTTGGCGCCCGTCGGGCATCCCTGCGCGCAGCGACCGCAGCCGGCGCATCCCTTCACCGCGCGCGGCAGCACCTCCTGCGTGAGGCCGAGCTTCTCGGCGCCGCGCCGCAGCGCCAGGTTGTTCGGGTTGATCATTGCGTCGGGCACGGACGCGACGGCGATCTCCAGCGCGACGCGTGCAAACCGATCCGCGAACCCGGCCGCCCCCAGGTCCGCGACGCCGCTCTCGCGGGCCCACCTGTCCAGCACCTCGCCGGGCGCCGGCAGCGCCGTGCCCAGCCCCACCACCGTGGAGCCGCCCACGCAGCGTCCCTCCAGCACGACAAGGCGCCCATCGGCGCTCTCGCGGAAGCCCTCATTCCGATAGAGCCGCAGCCGTGATTCCCCCTCGTCTCGCACGAAGTCGCGCGTGCGAACCCAGGGGCCCTCCTCGAGCAAGACGACCTTCATCCCGGCTTCCGCTAGCGTCCGGGCGGCAACGGCTCCGCCGGCGCCCGAGCCGATCACGCAGGCGTCGGCTTCCAGGCGAAGATCCCGATCGATCGCGTGCCCTTCGATGATTCTTCCGCCGGGAGTTGCTCTCACGGACGCGCTCCCTCCGGAGACGACACCACCCGGCGCGAAGCGCAGGGGTCCGGCGCGATCGCGAGGGCTTCGCGGCCCTCGTGGGAATTGTAGAAGGCCATCATGGTGAGCAACTTCAGGGCGTCGAAGACCTGGGTGCGGAAGAGGCGATGGCTCGAGTGCCAGGCATGGAGAGCGCGGTCCTGCTCGGCGGCGGAGAGGCGGCGGAAGGGCCGAAGGTGGCCCGGGAAGAGCGGAGCGACCTCGAAGATGCGCAACGCCCGCGAGACCCGGCGCTGCGTGCTGCCTTCGAGACGCGCCAGGATTCGATCGATACGCCGGGCGGCGCCGATGTCCGCAGCGCAGGCCGCGAAGATCCCTCCCGGCGGGATGATGCGCGCCGCCACCGCCGCCATCGTGAGATACTCGCCCGGCCGGAGCACGAGGAGTCCCCGGGGCGCCTCCTCGTCCCGCGCGCACCCCGCGGGCAGCACGGCGGCCGCCAGCAGGGCTGCCGAACCGGCAAGAGAGGTCCTGAGGAACTCGCGTCGATTCGGATCGGGCGGGGGAAGGTCCGGAGAAGGCATGGCCCTCGCTTATACACCCCGCCGGGCCGGGGCGACAACCGGGGCGGCATGGACTCGGCGCCCCCCAGGCCGTAGCATGGCCGGAGGTCCCGGGCGAAGCGAGGGCCGACTCTGACAACGCGTGGGCTCCTCCCCCATCCGGAGGTCCCGCCGGAGGTCCCGAGCGAAGCGAGGGCCGACGGAGCCTGACAAGCAGCGCGGGCCGGTTCCATAGATGACGCGAGGACCGACTCTGACGATGCGGGGGGCCGTTCCCGACAATCCGCGCGCCGAAATACAAAAATGTGAGGAAAAGACGAACGATGCCCGACGAATCGCTCGAAGCGCTTCTCCAGACCGCGGTGGATGCCGCCCTGCAGGCCGGGCGCGTGACGCTCCGCCACTTCCGCACCGGCCTCGTTCCAGACCGCAAGGCCGACGGAACGCCCGTGACCATGGCCGATCGGGAGGGCGAGCGGATGCTGCGGCGGATCATCGGCCGGCGGTATCCCCGCCACGGGATCCTCGGCGAGGAGGAAGGCGAGACGCGCTCGGGCGCGCCTTTCCGCTGGATCCTCGATCCGCTGGACGGAACGCGCGCCTTTGTCCACGGCTCTCCCATCTACGGCGTGATGATCGGCCTGGAGCGCGAGGGGGAGACCGTGCTCGGCGTCGTACACATGCCCGTCCTCGACGAGACGGTCGCCGCGGGCAAGGGGCTCGGCTGCACCTGGAACGGACGGCCCTGTCGGGTCTCCGGGGTCGCGCGCCTGCGCGAGGGTCTTCTGCTGACGACCGACATGAAGATCCCCGGATCCCGCGGCGCCGCCATCGCGCGGGCGGTCCGTGCCTCCGCCATGGCCCGTACCTGGGGCGACTGCTACGGCTACGTGATGGTCGCCACCGGCCGCGCGGAGGCGATGATCGATCCCGTGATGAAGGTGTGGGACTGCGCCGCGCTGCTCCCGATCCTGGAGGAGGCGGGCGGGACCTTCACCGACTGGAAGGGGCGACCGACAATACACGGCGGTGACGCCGTGGCAACGAACGGGCGGGTCCAGGACGAGCTGATGCGGCTCCTGGTCGGCGTCCCGAGAGGGCCGCGCGCCGCGGGCGCGCAGGCGTCGCGGCCCGGGAAGAGGAGGACGAAGCGCCATGGCTGAGCCCGAGGTAGTGCGGGTGAGCGAGGTCCACGCCCACGAGGGGAAAGAGGTCCGCCTGCGCGGCTGGCTCTACAACAAGCGTTCGAGCGGAAAGCTTCACTTCCTCCAGCTCCGGGACGGAAGCGGGATCATCCAGTGCGTGATGTTCAAGGGGGACTTCCCGGAGGAGGTCTTCGCCGAGGCCGATCACCTGCCCCAGGAATCCTCCATGGAGATCACCGGCACCGTGCGCGCCGACGCGCGATCGCCCCTGGGCTTCGAGATCGCCGCCCGGGATCTCCGGATCGTGCACCACGCGGCGGAGTATCCGATCGGTCCGAAGGAGCACGGCACGGCGTTCCTGATGGATCACCGGCATCTTTGGATCCGCTCCTCGCGCCAGCAGGCGATTCTGCGGATCCGCGCGACCCTGGTGTCCGCCGCGCGCCGATTCTTCGACGACCGCGGATTCCTGGGGCTTGACGCGCCGATCTTCACCCCCGCCGCCTGCGAGGGGACGAGCACCCTGTTCGAGACGGACTACTTCGGCGAGAAGGCCTACCTGACCCAGTCGGGGCAGCTCTACATGGAAGCCGGCGCGATGGCCTTCGGGAAGGTCTACTGCTTCGGGCCAACCTTCCGCGCCGAGAAGAGCAAGACGCGACGGCACCTGACCGAGTTCTGGATGATCGAGCCCGAGGTGGCCTGGAACGATCTGGCGGCGAACATGGATCTCGCCGAAGCTTTCGTGACGCACCTCGTGGCGGAGGTGCTGGCTGCGCACCGCGACGATCTGGCGCTTCTCTCGCGCGACGCCGCCCCGCTCGAGCGCTGCGTGCCGCCCTTCCCGCGAATTGCCTACACCGAGGCGCTCGCAAGGCTCGCGGGAGAGGGTGTCGAGGTTCCCTTCGGCGAGGATTTCGGCGGAGACGAGGAGACGGTGCTCTCGAAGCAGTTCGACCGCCCGGTGCTGGTGCACCGCTACCCGACCCGGTGCAAGGCTTTCTATATGAAACGCGACCCGGAGGACGAGCGGCTGGCCCTGTGCGTGGACATGCTGGCGCCGGAGGGATACGGCGAGATCGTCGGCGGCGGGCAACGGGAGGATGATCTGGAGAAACTGGAGTCCCGGATCCGTGAGCACGGGCTCCCGCCGGAGGCTTTTTCCTGGTACCTCGATCTCCGCCGCTACGGCAGCGTCCCCCATGCGGGCTTCGGCCTCGGGATCGAACGCACCCTCACCTGGATCTGCGGCCTCCACCACGTGCGCGAGACGATTCCCTTCCC
>JBGPLH010000272.1:0-4765 GCA_041486365.1 Thermodesulfobacteriota bacterium
CGCCGCGGCGACGTCGACCGGCTCCTGGCCGAGCACGGCGTTCCGGTCCCCGGCAGCGTGCCCTCGGCGCGCCGGCTGTCGATGGCCTGCCCGGCCAAGCCGACCTGCGGCCTGGCGATGACCGAGGCCGAGCGGGTGCTGCCGAGCTATCTCGACGCGGCGGAGGCGGCGGGGCTGGGCGAGGTGGACGTCGTGATCCGCATGACCGGCTGCCCCAACGGCTGCGCCCGGCCATCCACGGCGGAGATAGGGATCGTGGGCTACGGGAAGAACGACCACATGATCCAGGTGGGCGGCTCGCGCCAGGGCACGCGGATCGGCAGGATCCTCTACCCGCGGGTCCCCGAGGAGGACATCCGCGCGGTCCTGGTGGGCCTGATGCGTGCCATCCGGGAGCACGCGGACGGCAGGCCCGCGGGCGACTTCCTCCACGAGACTCCCGACGGGCAGCTGCGCACCTGGGTCGGCTGGAGCGAAGCCCGGCGCTGATGCCCGGCCCGACTTGCCCTCACCGCGGCTCGCGGGTTAGTTTCTCGATGAACCGGATTCGGTCCCCCCATTCCCCTGCGAGTCG
This sequence comes from Thermodesulfobacteriota bacterium, assembly GCA_041486365.1. Classification (GTDB taxonomy): domain Bacteria; phylum JAUYMQ01; class JAUYMQ01; order JAUYMQ01; family JAUYMQ01; genus JBGPLH01. The sequence goes on from JBGPLH010000272.1 coordinate 575, forward strand.
GCAACGGCGCCCGGCCGCCGGAAGAGCGTGATAATGGCACTCAGCGACATCATCGATAGCTTCAAGGCCCTCTCCAACGCCGGCATGCTCGAGTCGGGCACCCCCAAGGGGACCCGCCTCTTCCTGGGCAACGTTCTTCGCGGCGACTTCCACCCGAGCACGATCTGGGCGGTGCATGCCGCCAACCTCGCCGACAAGGAGGCGCTCGTCTACAAAGACCGTCGCCTCACCTGGTCGCAGGTGAACGCCCGGATCAACCGGCTCGTACACGGCCTCCAAGCGCTCGGCATCAAGCCCGGCGACAAGGTGGCCTACATGCTCAAGAACTCCAACGAGTGGATCGAGGCGCTGGCGGCCTGCAACAAGCTCGGCGCGTCCGCCGTGTTCGTGTCCTACCGCTACACGCCGCGCGAGGTCGAGTACCTCGTGAACAACTCCGAGTCCTGCGCGCTGCTGTTCGGGGAGGATTTCGAGAAGGTGATCCGGGAGGCCATGCCGAGCCTTCCCATCGCGGAGACGCGCTACGTGCAGGTGGGCGGTGAGCCGAAGCCGCCCTTCGCGTCCTACGAGGACCTGATCCTCACCGGCAAGGAGGACGAGCCGTCGCGCGGTCTGCGCAAGGGCGGCAGCCGCGTGATCATCTACACCTCGGGCACCACGGGGAAGCCCAAGGGCGCCGTCCGCGACTTCTCGAAGACGGGGCTCACCACGCTGATCGGCCTCCTGCGGACCGTCCCCTTCCGTCGATCCGACCGGCACCTCGTGGCCGCGCCGATGTACCATGCCACGGGCTCCGGCCTCGCCACGATCCACATCTCGCTGGGCGCCACGCTCGTGATCATGGAGAAGTTCGACCCGGTCGAGTTCCTGGAGACGGTCGACCGGGAGAAGATCACGACGACGGCGGTGGTCCCCACGATGCTCCGCGCGATCCTCATGCTGCCGGAGAAGGAACGGGCCAAGTACGACGTGTCGAGCATGCGCGTGATCATCTGCACCGGCTCGGCGCTCCCCCAGAAGCTCAAGGACATGTCGCGGGAGTACTTCGGCGAATCCCTCTACGATCTCTACGGCTCCACCGAGATGGGCTGGGTCACGATTGCGACTCCCCAGGATCAGATCGCGTGTCCCGGGAGCGTCGGCAAGGCGGTGCCCGGCAACGAGGTGGTGCTGATCGGTGAAAACGGCAAGCCGGTGCCCGACGGCGAGGTGGGCGAGCTGTACGCCAAGAACAAGCTCACCATCGAGGGCTACCACAAGAACGAGGAAGCCACGAAGAAATCCCGCTGGGGCGACTACTTCAGCGTGGGCGACCTCGCCGTGCGCGATAAGGACGGGTACATCCACATCGTCGATCGGAAGACCGACATGGTGATCAGCGGCGGGATGAACCTCTACCCGGCCGAGATCGAGGACGTGCTGGTGGCCCACCCGAAGATCCTCGAGGCGGGCGTGATCGGCGTCCCGGATGAGCACTGGGGCGAGGCGCTGGTCGCTTTCGTGGTCCCCTCCCCCGGCAAGACCCTCACCGAGGACGAGGTCATGGATCATTGCCGGAAGAACCTCGCGGGCTACAAGATCCCCCGGCAGATCCGGTTCGTGGACGAGCTGCCGCGCAACCCGACCGGCAAGATCCTGAAGAAGGAGCTGAAGGCGAGGGTCGCGACCGCATGAGCGCGGCCGCTGTCGCCGCGATCCTCGGCAAGGTGCTCGGCGGGGAAGTGCTCGACGCCGACGAGGGCACGCTGCTGGCCGAAGCGCCGCCGGAGGCCCTCGACGAGCTGCTCGACGCCGCCTCTCGCCTCCGCGACCGCGCCCACGGCCGCACGATCAGCTACTCGCGCAACGTCTTCATCCCGCTCACCAATCTCTGTCGCGACATCTGCGACTACTGCACCTTCGCGAAAAAACCCGACGATCCCCTAGCGAGGACCTACACCCCGGATGACGTGCGGGCGGTCTGCCGTGACGCCCGGCGCGCCGAATGCAAGGAGGCGCTCTTCTGCCTCGGCGACAAGCCTGAGCGCGTGTACCCGGGCTATCTGGCGTGGCTCGAGCGGCTCGGCTACGCCACGACGGCGGAGTACCTCGTCGAGGCCTGCGCTGTAGCGCTCGAGGAAGGGGTCTTCCCGCATACAAACGCGGGGATCCTCACGCGCGAGGAGATGACGCGCCTCCGGCCGCTCAACCACTCCATGGGGCTCATGCTCGAGAACGTGAGCACGCGCCTCATGCAGGCGGGAATGCCCCACCACGGCTGCCCCGACAAGGCGCCCCGGGTGCGCCTGCGAATGATGGAAGAGGCGGGGGAGCTGCGCATCCCCTTCACGACCGGGATCCTGATCGGGATCGGCGAGACGGCGCGCGAGCGCGTCGAGAGCCTCCTGGCGATCCGTGATATCCACGGAAAGCACGGGCATATCCAGGAGGTGATCATCCAGAACTTCCTTCCCAAGCCCGGGACCGACATGGCAGAGCGTCCGGAGGCGGGCGAGAGGCTGGAACTCCAGACGGCGGCCGTCGCGCGTCTCGTGCTCGGGGAACGCTGGAACATCCAGGCCCCGCCCAACCTGAACCCCGGCTCCCTGTCGCGGCTACTCGGGGCCGGGATCAACGACTGGGGCGGCGTCTCGCCGCTCACGGCCGATTTCGTGAACCCCGAGGCCCCCTGGCCCGCCCTGAAGCGCCTGGCCGACCTCACGGCGGAGGCGGGCTTCACGCTCCGCGAGCGCCTCGGTGTCTATCCCGAGTACCTGATCGGGCGTCCGGGCTTCATCGATCCGGGGCTTCTGGAGCGCACCCTCCCCTGGCTCGACGCCGACGGTTTCGCGCGGGAGCCCGACCCCGGCCTCACGGCCCTAGCAGTCCGCACCCCCTCAAGGAAATCTGGCTCCTGACCGATGAGCCCGGAAGATGGCGGTGGGCCGTTCCCGTCCCTCCCCTTTTCCGAGGGCACCCTTGAGCGAGCGCAGGTCGAAACGGCACATCCTGTTGGCCGAGGACACGCATTTCTGGCGCCAGCGTCTCACGACGCTTCTCACCGAGGTGGGTCACGAGGTGACCGCCGTGAATGAAGGCGTGGCGGCCATCAAGGCGTGCATGGAGCCGGACAACCCCGTGGACCTCGTCGTGGTGGACCTGGTGATGCCGGGGATCGACGGCTTCCAGGTGGCGCGCTATCTGCGCTCGCAGCGCGAGACGATGCACATCCCGATCATCGCGGTGACCGGCCTGTTCCGCCAGAAGGACTTCCCCGACGGACCGGAGGTGCAGGGTTTCGACGCGGTGATCGAGAAGTCGGCGAGCCCCGAGCAGTTCCTCGATATTTTCCACGGATTCCTCCACGGCCGGCGCGTCTCGCGCCGCCCGGCGCCGCGCGTGAAGACGAGCATCCCCGTGACCTTCATCCGTCCGGATAAGAAGGACGGTCGCGGCATGATTCTCAACCTCTCAACTTCCGGCATCTTCATCAGCGCGCAGACGCCGCTGGGCGAAGGCACGGAGATCTCGCTCACCTTTGCGCTCCCCGACGGTCCCTCGATCCGCGCCGTGGCACTCGTGATCTGGGTGAACGGGGCGCCGGGAGAGAAGGGGCTGCCGCGCGGGATGGGCCTGCTCTTCCGCGGCCTGCCCGACGGCTGGACGCGCACGCTCAAGACCTTCGTCGAGGCGGAGATGTCGCAGATCTGATTCGGAGCAGGGTACGATCGCCAGACGCCCGGAGAAGACTCCGGGCGTTCGCGTTTTCGAGAGCGCTCGCGCCGGTCCGTCCATCTCGCGCATCTCACGCCTGGCAATTCCCGCCGCGCGAGGTATCATCGCGCTTCGGCCGCCGGGCGCGCCGGCACGCGCGCGAACGGGGACGTCATCCGGGGAGGATCCCATGGCAGGCAAGTTCTTGTCCGACATCCGCACGCTTCGCAGCCGCGCCCGGCGCCACATCGAAAAGGGCGCCGTCACCGACGGCTACAAGGCGGACCTGAAGACAGTGATCAAGCTGCTCAACGAAGCGCTGGCCACCGAGATCGTCTGCGTCCTGCGCTACAAGCGCCACTTCTACATGGCCAGCGGGATCAACGCGCAGCCCGTGGCGGCCGAATTCCTCCAGCACGCGAACGAGGAGCAGGTCCATGCCGATCAGATCGCGGCGCGCATCACCCAGCTCGGCGGCGCGCCGAACTTCTCGCCGGA
>JBGPLH010000273.1:0-4759 GCA_041486365.1 Thermodesulfobacteriota bacterium
GGAGCTTTCGTCAAACGAAGGTGGGAGGCCTTTCCCATAGGGGACGGACACTTGACGGACGGGGGGGTTTCGGATAAACGAGGTGTCACCGCCGGAGCCCCCGGCTCTCCCGCGCGCGTTCGCGACGGCCGGGGCGGTGGCGCGTCCCCTTCCGCGCTCGCGGAAGGCTTCCCCCCGATCCTCGCCCTTGCGCGATGGCACGTAGTTGGCCGAACGGCCGCCCTGCCCCGACGCCCCGCCGGGGGAAGCGGCTTCCGACAGGAGCGCTGACGGCATGGCCCAATCCCGCTGGACGCAGTTCCTCGCGCGAGCGACGCCCGGCTTCGTCCGGCGTGGCGCGGGAACCCCCCCTGGAAATATCTCCGGCGCGCTGATCGCGCTTCTCGCCCTCTCGCTCCCGCTGCTCGTCGCGTTCGAGTCGGCACCCGGCGCTCCGAAGACGACGGCGGGAACGGCGCGGACCACGGCAGCCGCCATAGCCCCCACGTCCCCCTCCGCGAAGGGAGCCGCTCCGGCCGTCCGGTCCCCGGTGCCCGCCACGAAGGAAACTCCCGCTCCGGAGGCCACGAAGGCCGCCGAGCCCGAACTTCCCTCGGATGTCACGGGCGCGGCGCTCGGCTTCGAGGGGCTCGAGTCGGACGAGGATCGCAAGGCCCGGCAGGCGGCGGACGAGAAGTACGCGGGGGCGCCCTTCCCGCCCGCTCCGCAGGTGATCAGGCTCTCGCTCCAGCAGGCGGTGGACGCGGCGCTCCGGAACAACCTCGACATCCTCGTCGAGCGATTCAATCCGCTGCTCCTCCAGAAGGACGTGGTTTCCGCGAAGGCCCTCCTGTACGACCCGACCTTCGCCGCGAACGTCACCCGCACGAACCGCGACACGCCCACGGCGAGCATCTTCTTCCCCAGCGGAACGCTGAACGAGAAGACCACCGACTACGGCTTCAGCCTGGCCCAGCCCACCACGATCGGCGGTCTCGTGACCGCGGGGATCCAGACGCTGCGCACGCGCACGAACTCGCCCGTCGAGGTGCTCACCGACCGCTTCGAGCCGCTCTTGACCCTCTCGCTCTCCCAGGAAATCCTGAAGGGGTTCGGCTGGAACGTGAATCGCACCCGAATTCGCCGCTCGATGATCGGAGAGGCCGAATCGGTCGAGGGGCTCCGCAGCCAGGTGATCAACTTGGTATTCTCGGTGCAGCAGGCCTACTGGGGGCTCGTGGGGGCGCGGGAGAACCTGAGAGTGCAGCGCCTGGGGCTCCGGCTCGCGGAGGACCTCCTGCGCCAGAACCGGATCCAGGTGAGGGTGGGTACGCTCGCGCCCATAGACGAGCTGCAGGCGAAGGCCCAGATGGCCGCGGCCTCGACACAGGTAATCACCGCGGAGAACGGCGTGCACCAGGCGCAGGACGTCCTGCTGGCCCTCACCACGCGGGACTCCGAGCAGCTCTCCGCGGACGTCCGGGTCGAGACGACCGATTCGCCGGCCTTCCAGCCCCGCAAGGTAGACTTCGAGGAGAGCCTGCGGATCGCGCTCGCCAGGCGCCCCGACCTCAAGGTGGCCTCCCTCAACCTGCAGGACAAGACGCTCGTCCGTAAAGCGGCGCGCAACAACGTGCTCCCGAGCGCGACGGTCAACTTCGCGACGGGATTCTCGGGGCTCGCGGGTGATCCGAACCCGAGCGTCAACCCCTTCAACGGCGCCCCGGCCGGCGTCGGTGTCCTCGGCACCCCCTTCGTCGGCCAGTCGACCTTCGCCGACGCCACCGACACCTTCTTCAGCAACAACTCCTTCCCCTTCTGGTCCGTCGGCCTCACGGTGAGCTACCCGATCGGCAATCGGGACGCACGGGCGCAGTATTCCAAGAGCAAGCTCGATGAACTGAAGGCCAAGACGAGCATCACGCGCACCGAGCAGCAGGTTTCCCTGGACGTGAAGCGCACGACCGAGGACCTGCAGACCTACTCCCGGGCCGTGGAGTCCACGAAGGAGGCGCGGATCGTGGCCGAAGAGCAGCTCGACGCGGAGAACAAGAAGCTCCTCGTCGGCCTCTCGACGAACTTCCAGGTACTGCAGTTCCAGCAGGATCTCACCCAGCGGCGGCGGGAGGAGGTGATCGCGCTCACCGCCTACAAGGTCGGCCTGGCGAACCTCGAACGCGCCCAGGGAACCACGCTGGACACCCTGAACGTGGACTTCATCAACGAGTAGGGGCGGGTCCGAGACCCGCCCCCCCCACGCGTTTTCGAGAAGCGGCTCGACAGGAGCCCCCCTCCCATCCCCGATCGGTGGCCTCGCGGCCTTCGATCATTCCCCCACGATCTGCAACACGATCTCCCGCTTGCGCGGCCGGTTGTCGAAGTCGATAAAGACGATCTGCTGCCAGCGCCCCAGCAGGAGCCGCTTCTCCCGGAAGGGCACGACGAGGCTCGGCCCGACGAGGCTCGCCCGCACGTGAGAGTAGCCGTTCATGTCGCCCCAGCGCGCGTCGTGGGCGTAGGGGATGTTCCTCGGAGCCACGCGATCGATCGCGTCGCAGAGGTCCCGCACGACACCGTCCTCGAACTCGATCGTCGTCACCCCCGCCGTGCTCCCGGGGACGAATACGGTGATCGTCCCGTCCCGCACCCCGGATTCCCGGACCGCCTCGGCGACGGCGTCGGTCAGATCGCGGACGTCGCTTTCGCCCTGCGTGGACAGCTTGAGGCTCTTCGTCACCACGGCCATCGGACACCCCGGATGCCGGGTCAGAACTTCGGGCCTGGCCAGCGGCTCTCGATCTCGAGGGTGAGAGCGCCGGCCACGAAGATCGACGAGTAGGTTCCCACGATCACGCCGATCGTGAGCGCGAGGGCCAGGTCCCGCAGAACGGGGCCGCCGAGCACCAGGAGCGAGAGCGCCGCCGCGAGCACGGTTCCTGACGTGATCAGCGTGCGGGAGAGGGTCTCGTTGATCGAGAGGTTCATGAGCGTCGCCAGCTCCGGACGCCGCTTCCGCCGCAGGTTCTCGCGGATCCGATCGTAGACCACGATCGTGTCGTTCGTCGAGAAGCCGATGAGCGTGAGGAGGGCGGCCAGCACCGGGAGCGTGAACTCCCGTCCCAGCAGCGTCATCACGCCCAGCGTGATGACCGTGTCGTGCACCAGGGCGATCACCGCGCCCGGCGAGAAGCGCCAGGGGAAGCGAATCGCCACAAAGGCGAAGATCGCGCCGAAGGCCAGGGTGAGCGCGAGCAGGGCGCGGCGGAGGAGATCGCTCCCCACCCGGGCGCCGACGGACTCGAAGTGCCGGAGCGCGGGTGTCCCGAGGCCTCCCGTGGCGGCCCGGAAGGCCTCCATGCGCGCGCGCTGGTCCGCCTGGCCGGGGCCGCGGATGAGGAACGTCCCCTCACGGGGATCGCCCACCTGCTGAATCTCCGCCCCGGCCAGCCCCTGCTCCCCCGACCCCCGCAGCGCCGCCCGCAGCGCGTCGGTGGCAACGGAGTGGCCGAAGCGCACCTCCATCTCCCAGCCTCCCCGGAACTCCACGCCGAGCCGTATGCCCGGCTTCACCATCGCGAGCAGGGCGAGCGCCATGAGGATCGCCGAGACGACGAAGGCCCGGCGGCGCTTCCCGATGAAATCGAAGTGCGTGCCGGGCGGGATCAGCTCCACGGGGCCCCTCCGCCAATCGAGATGCTACCGCGCCTGCGGGGCCCGAGCGCCACGTCGAAGAGCAGCCGCGTGAAGACGAGGGACGTGAAGAGCGTGCCGAGGATTCCGACCGAGAGGGTCACGGCGAAGCCCCGGACGGGTCCAACGCCGTAGTAGTAGAGGATCAGGGCGGCGAGCAGCGTCGTGGCGTTGGCGTCGACGATGGTGCGAAAGGCCCGGTCGAAGCCCGCATCCGTCGCGGCCCGGAAGGTCTTCCCGATCCGCAGCTCCTCCCGGATGCGCTCGAAGATGAGCACGTTCGCGTCCACCGCCATGCCCACGGTGAGCGCGATCCCCGCGATTCCGGGGAGCGTGAGCGTGGCACCGAAGGCGGCGAGCGCGGCGAGGATCAGCGCCATGTTGAAGAGCACCGCGAGCGACGCAAAACCTCCCGACAGGCGGTAGTACATACCCATGAAGCCGAGGATCAGGATGAGGCCCGCCAGCGTGGCGAGCACGCCCCGGCGGACGCTGTCGCGGCCCAGGTTCGGCCCCACGCTCTGCTGCGCCACCGGGACCACGGAAGCGCGCAGTGCGCCCGTCCTGAGCATGATGGCGAGGTCGCGGGCCTCCGTGTCGCCCATCAGACCCGCGATCTGCGCGCGCCCACCCGTGATCCGCTGATCGATCATCGGCGCAGAGCGCGCGATCCCGTCGACGATGACCGCCATGCGGCGTCCCTTGAGCCGCTCCGTGATGTCGGCGAAGCGTCTCGCGGATGCCTCGTCGAACTCGAAGACGACGACGGGCGCGCCGGTCGTGGGCGCGAAGCGCACGCGCGCGTCCACGACGCCCTCGCCCGTCATGAGCGTGGCCGGCCGCGCGAGGTAGGTGCGGTACAGCCGCTTCCCGCCGGCCGGGCCGGCCTCCTCGCCGATCAGCACCTGATGCGTGGGCGGCAGCTTCCCCGCCACCCAGGCGCGCAGGGCGCCGGCGCGATCGGAGACGAGATAGGGGGGCGTGAGCGGCTTCTTCGCCTTGTCCGGTAGGCGCACCTCATCGTTCTTGACGGTGATCCCGGCCGGGAGCCCCTGCAGGAGCGGCGCCATCAGTGGAGAGGCGTCATCCA
>JBGPLH010000274.1:0-4727 GCA_041486365.1 Thermodesulfobacteriota bacterium
GGGCTCCCCGCTCGAGAGGTCGATCCTCTTCGACATCCGGCTTCCCCGCGTGATCCTCGCCTTCGTGGCCGGGATGAGCCTTGCGACGGCGGGCGCCACGTTCCAGGCGGTTTTCCGCAATCCCCTCGCCGATCCCTTCCTCCTCGGCGTCGCCGGAGGCGGCGCGCTCGGGGCCGCGGTGGCGCGGGGCCTCGGGCTCCACTTCCGGATCCTCGGCGTGGGCTCTCCGCAGGCGCTCGGCTTCGCGGGGGCGCTGGCCACGATCTTCATCGTGTACCGCCTCGCGAGGATCGGCGGGCGACTCCCGACGCAGACGCTGCTCCTCGCCGGCGTGATCGTGAGTTTTTTCCTCTCCGCGCTGATCATGCTCTTCGTCGCGCTCTACCCGGAGCGCTACATGGAAGGCGTGATGTTCTGGATGATGGGGAGCCTCACCGCGCTCAACGTGAGCCGCCCGGTGCTCCTCGTGGTGTCGGCCTATGCGGTCGGGGTGTGCGGGGCGCTGTTCGTCTTCGCTCGGCGGATGAACCTGCTGCTCCTCGGGGAGGAAGCGGCGGGACACCTGGGCGTGGACGTCGCGCGCACGAAGCGCGCGCTCTTCGTGCTGGCGAGTGTCGTCACCGGGCTCGTCGTCTCCGTGAGCGGCGTGATCGGGTTCGTGGGCCTGATCGTTCCGCACCTGGGGCGCATGACGCTCGGCGCGGACCACCGGTTCCTGCTGCCGGCCTCGGCGCTGCTGGGCGGAATCTTCCTGCTGGGCGCCGACACGATCGCGCGGACGGCGTTCCTCCCCTCGGAGATCCCCGTCGGCGTCGTGACGGCGATGGCCGGCGCGCCCTTCTTCATCTACCTGCTCCGGTCCGGGCGGCGGGGGGTCGGTCTCGAATGAACGCGGTCCGCGCGGTGGGTCTCCGGTTCCGCTACGCGGCGGGCGCGCCGCCGGTCCTGGACGGCGTCTCGATCGCGGCGGCGGCGGGAGAGGTCGTGGGGCTCCTCGGGCCGAACGGATCGGGGAAGAGCACGCTCCTGCGCGTGCTCTCCGGGGCGTTGCGTCCCGAGGAAGGGAGCGTGGATCTCTGCGGCAAGCCCGCGGGCGGCCTTTCGCGGAAGGAGGCGGCGCGGATGGTCGCGATGGTGCTTCCCGAGGGCGGGCGCGATCTCCCCTTCCGTGTGGAAGCGCTCGTGCTGCTGGGCCGAGCGCCCTACCTGGGCGACCTCGCGTGGGAGGGGCCGGAGGACTTCCGGATCGCCCGGGAGGCGATGGCAATGGCCGGCGTCGCTCACCTCGCGGAGCGGTGGTTCGACGAGTTGTCGCTGGGCGAGCGGCAGCGGGTGCTCGTGGCCCAGGGCCTCGCCCAGGAGCCCCGCGTGCTCCTGCTCGACGAGCCGGCCGCGCACCTCGACATCCGCCACCAGGTGGAGATTTACGCGCTGATCGAGCGCCTCGCGCGGGAGAAGGGGATGTGCGTCGTGGCCGTGAGCCACGATCTCAACCTCGCCGCCGAGTTCTGCGACCGCCTCGTCGTGCTGTCGGGAGGGCGCGTGCGGGCGGAGGGGAGGCCCGGGGAGGTGATCGACGAGCGCCTCCTGCGGGAGGTGTACGAGAGCCGCGTCCTCGTGGACCGCAATCCCGAGAGCGGCGCGCCGCGGGTGACGCTCCTGCGCGGCTGACGGAATCAGGGGCCGCGGGGCGGAAGGCACGCCACCCCGAGGCCAGGAAGGAAGGACCAGAAGACGTAAGCAACCGAAGACAGATCCGGCCGGGCGCAGGGAAGATCGTGCAAGTCGATCGCTGCCCCGCAACTGTGAGTCCGACGAAAGCCGCAGGCGCGCTCCGAGGGACGGGGCGCGCGGCCACTGCCGTTCATCCTGGAAGTCGGCCCATCCTTCGGGCGGGACCTCCGGGCGACGGTGGGAAGGCGCGGCGAGTAGGACGAGGACGAGCCAGGAAACCTGCCCGGCCGGCACGCGACCTCCCCTTCCGAAGGGGATGAAGGAGGTTCCATGCAGACCAGGATCGTCGGGCGTTGGCGGAAGGCGGCGCTGGCCGCATTGCTTCTCCTCGCTTTTCCGCCCGCGGTGCCGGCGCAGCGAGTAACCAAGGTCCCGCCGGTCGTCGTGACGGCGAACAAGATCGAGGAACCGCTTTCCAACGTGGCGTCGTCGCTGACGCTCATCACGCGGGAGGACATCGAGCGGCGAAAGGCGCAGACGGTGCAGGAGATGCTTCGCGAGGTTCCGGGCGTCGATCTCCAGAGTAGCGGGGGCTCGCCCGGGAGCTTCACCCAGGTGAGGATTCGCGGCGCGAACGACGATCAGCTCGTGGTGCTCGTGGACGGCGCGCGGGTGAACGGCAGCTTCGGCGGGAACTTCGACTTCGGCCTCATGCCGACGGACAACGTGGAGCGGATCGAGGTGCTGCGGGGGGGCGCGTCCGCGCTCTACGGCTCGGACGCCATCGGGGGCGTTATCAACATCATCACGCGGCGGGGGAAAGGGAAGCCGCATGCGAGCCTCTTCTGGGAGGGAGGCTCGCTCGAAACCTTCAAGGAGGGGGCGAGCGCCAGCGGCGTGTGGAAAGGGAACGACTTCGCGATCACCTACAGCCGGCTCGACTCGGCGGGGCTCCGGCCCGGTCCCTACAACCACAGCCACGAGCGCGCGAATCACTGGTCGGTGCTCCTGGGGCGCGACCTCGGCCCCGAGGACGATCGCATCGGGCGAATTCAGTCCACCTTGAACGTGAGCCAGGAGAATCTGCAGGTGCCCTTTGATTTTCCCTTCGGCTTCGACTTCTTCGCCGTCCCCGCCGGCATTCCGCCCGCCTTCGAGACCTTCGATCCGAACAACAACCAGGATCGGCTCTTCATCACGTCGACGAGCACGCTCGACCTGAAGCCGACGGACTGGTGGGAGACGACGCTGCGTTTCTCGCTGAGCCAGAACCAGCAGCACTCGGACAACAGCCTCGACCAGGGGCTTCCGTTCCCCTTCCTGTTCCGCGAGCAGAACTTCGGCGGCTTCATCTTCCGCCCGGTGACGAACTTCAACCGCTCGCGCACGGCCGAGACAACCGTGGAGGCCGAGTGGCTCAACCACATCACGTTCGAGGGGGACCACTGGAAGAACGTCTTCACCGCGGGCTACGTCTTCGAGAGCGATCACGTGGCCTTCCGCGACTACTCGACCTCCGCGAACTTCGGCTCCCTCCCGCCGCTCTATTCGAACGTGAACGCCACGCGCAACCGGAACGCGCTCTACTACCAGGACCAGCTCACCCTCTGGGAACGCCTCTTCCTAAACGCCGGATTCCGGGCGGACCAGGAGTCGGACGAGTCGCACCGGATCTTGCCGGGCACCACGATGCGGGTGCACAGCAAGACCGACTCGCTCTACGGGATCGAGTACACGCCCCGCTTCTCCGCGGCGCTCGATCTGCCCGAGATCCACGCGAAGCTCCACGGCGCCTGGTCGCGGAACTTCCACGCGCCGACGTTGCTGGATCTCTACTTCCCCGGGTTCTCCAACGACACGCTTCAGCCGGAAACGTCCCGGAGCGCCGAAGGCGGCGTGACGCTCGACTTCCTCGATGGCCGGATCGGCGGGGACGTCACGTACTACCGGACGGACTTCGAAGATCTGATCGTGTTCGTCACGCTCGCGGGGCCTCCGTTCTTCGACCTGGCCAACGAGGCAAAGGCCAGGGCGCAGGGGCTGGAGGTGAGCGGCTGGGCCGGGCCCTGGAGGGGATTCACGCTGCGCGGGAACTACACGCTCCTGGACACGCGGGGCGCGGATGGCCAGCCGCTCCAGCGGCGCCCCCGCAACAAGTTCAACGTATCGCTCGGCTACCAGAAGAGCCGGCTCACCGTGAACGTGGACTTCAATTATGTCGGGAGCCAGCGCGACACTTTCGATTTCGTGGCGGCCGACGGGGGGATCCGCGAGGGCGACCTGCCTCACTGGCATCGCCTGGACGTCGCGGCCACCTGGGACCTCCTCCGGGACCGCGGGCCATTCAAGAACTTGCAGATCTACACCCGCGTCTACAACGCATTCGACACCGACATCGAGCAGGTGAAGGGGTTCCCGGACGCGGGCACCACGGCCTTCGGCGGGATCCGCGCGACGTTCTAATCCGCGCGGAAGGAGACAACGGGCACCATCGCCATGAAACGCTCTCTCGCGCTGTCCGGCGCGATCCACGCGCTCCTCGTCCTGGCGCTCCTCGTCGGAGGCCTGCCTCGGATGGAGGTGTCCGCGCCGCGCGTGATCAAGGTGTTCCTGCTGGGCGGCGAGGCCGGCTCCGAGGTGAAAGCCACAGGGCGCGCGGCCGCCGGTGGCGTGCCCGCTCGGCGCGTGGAGCCCGCGGCGAGACGGCCGATCCCGAAGGCGCCCCCGGCGAAACCGGGGCGGTCCCCTGCGCGATGGGTGAAGCGGGGCGCGTCGGCGAAGCCGGAAGCACCCGCGCCGCCGATCCCTGTCCGGCCTGTGGCGATTGCGGCGTTTTCGCAGCCGGCAGAATCGCCGGGAGGGGGCGCCGGGGAAGGCTTGCCGGAATCCCCGCCCGGGGCCGGCGGATCCGGGACCGGCGCGGCGTCGGAAGGGGAGCGCGATCACCGGATCGCGATCATCCGCCGGCGGATCCAGGAGGCCCTGGTTTATCCGCGGGAGGCGCGGCGGCGCGGGATCCAGGGGACGAGCCAGGTGCGGTTCGATCTCACGGA
>JBGPLH010000275.1:0-4715 GCA_041486365.1 Thermodesulfobacteriota bacterium
CGTCTGATCCCCGAGGAGGCCGATGATCGCATCGTGCGCAAATACACAGGACGGCGAGCTCGCCCTGTGAGGAATGCCATTAAGTTCCGTCTGGATCTCGAGGAGTTCGTCGGGGCTTGCGATCTTCGAATTCGCTACCGCGACCTCGAACTGGAAGGCAACCTCGTTAAGGATGCCGAGAAGCGAGCGGGCATGGTTCTTGCCGAATGTGGCACACCGCAGCGCAGCCACTTCCACTGCGATCCGCTCCTCGACAATACCGAATACCTCGAGCTGGGCACCCACGCATGCGGACAAGGTGCTCGCGAGCCGTGAAAGGGGCCGCTCTGCAAAGACGACCGCCATAAGAGTTCGCTCGTTGACGCCCACGATGAAACGGCCCCGAGGAACATCGATCGATTTAAGCGACCAGTCGCCGAGTACCGAGTCCGTAGTCGGCGCCACGTGAGCGAGCGGACGAGGCGCGCCGAGCTGCCTCCACAGACGTGCGGTCGGCATAAGTACCGGCATTCTCGTCCTTCGCTTGGCCGTCCAACGAGAATTAGGTAGTTCCGTATAATCCGTTATCCCTGCGTCTCTCGCAGCATAACCCGACGGCGAGATGTATCCAAACGACATTCAATCGTCTTGGATTCCCTCAGGCTTCACGTCCGGGGGCGGACAGGCCGGCGCGGGATAGCCTGCAAGTTTTCGCAGCCTATCCCGTTTCATCCCTGCCGAAGGGACATTCGAAGGATCGCCGCCGTCCCGCGCGGCGAGACCGGCTCGGCGGGAGCCTCGCCCTCCCCCTTCGCACTCGCCCTCCCCCCTTCGCGCTCGCGATCCCCCTTCACCGCCTTGCGGTCGCTCTTCCGACCCTCACGCCCTCAAGTGCTTCGCAAAGAACCGGATCGTCTTCGACCAGGCGTCGCGCGCGGCTTCGGGGCGGTGGTTCTCGCGGGTGTCGTTCAGGAAAGCGTGGCCGCAGCCGGGATAGACGTGAATCTCGAAGTCCTTGCCCAGGCCGCGCAGTCGCTCCTCGAATTCGCGCACCTGCTCCACGGGGATCAGGGGATCCTCCGCGCCGAAGATACCGATCAGGGGGCAGAGGAGGTTGTCGGCCTTCTCGATGGGCGATATGGGTTTCAACGGGTTCGTCGTCGCGTAGGTGATCGTCCCGTAGCAGCTCGCCACCGCGCGCACCATCTCGTCGGCGCAGCCGAGGAGATAGGCGTAGGTGCCGCCGATGCTGAAGCCGATGGCGCCGACGCGGCGGGCGCCGACCTGGGGGATCGAGTGGAGGTAGTTCTCTGCGGCGACCAGATCCTCGACGGCTTCCTCGTCGGAGAGCTTCTGCATGCGCCGGAAGAGGGCCTGCGTGTCGGCGGGGTCGGGCTGGTCCTCGGCCCGCGAGAAGAGGTCCACGCCGAGCGCGACGTAACCCTCGCGGGCGAGGCGGCGGGTGACATCCTTTATATGATCGTTCAGCCCGTGGAACTCGTGGACGACGATGATCCCCGGCTGCGCGCCGGCGCCCTTCGGGATCGCGCGGAACGCCCGGAAGGATCCTCCGGCGACCGGGACGTCCACCATCGTCTCGTCGATCTCGAAAGAGGCCATGGCGTCCCTCTTTCCCGCGGGCTCGGCAGGCGCCTCGCCCTCCCAACCGCGGCAACGGCGCTCCTCAGGGCGCCGCGCGTCCCTCGATCACCTCGATCATCCCGTAGCGCTTGTGCCTCGTGATCTCGATCCCCGCCGCGCGGATGACGCTGAGCGTGTCGCGGTTCAGATGGCAGCCCCCGGTGAAGCGCGTCCAGACCGGATCGATCCGATCCTGGAAGCGCGCCCGGCTCGGCCTCGGGCTGCGCGTGTGCTCGAGCAACCGGATCGTCCCGCCGGGCTTCACCACGCGCGCTACCTCGCGCAGCCCGCGAAGCGCGTCGGGCACCGTGCAGAAGATCAGCGTCTCGACGACCGCGTCGAAGAAGGCGTCCGGGAACGGGAGCGCGCAGGCGTCGCCCTCGGTGAGGCGCACGGGGCATCCCGCCTCGCGAGCGCGGGCGCGGGCCCGGTCGATCAGCGCCGGGTCCGTGTCGAGGGCCACGATCTCCTTCGCGCCGCGGTAGTGTCGGAAGTTGAGGCCCGTACCCACACCCACCTCGAGCACGCGCCCCTCCGCGGGCGCGATGGTCTTCACGCGGAGCTTCCAGAGACCCAGCCGGTCCTGAAGTCGCATGATGAGATCGTGGATGATGGCGCGGAGGTTCATGGAACTAGCCTCCCCGGAAGGCGAGGGGACGGGGGAGAGTCTGCTTCCCGGCCATCATGCCACGGTGGGCGGTCGTTTCAACCCGGCGAGGATACGCCGTCTCAGGCCCGGATGGGCGAGCGGCAGGAGCGCCAGGGCCACGATCAGGCCCGCCGCGAGGAGCGACCGGGGAGACCCCAGCTCGTCGAGGCTGGCTCCGAAGAAGGAATAGAGGAAGGCGCGGACCGGCGAGCCGAGCCCCACGGCGACGATGAAAGCGAGCCACGGGACCGTGGAGAATCCCGCCGCCCAGTGCATCGGGGCCATGGGTCCCATCGGCAGGGCCGTGGCCAGCCCGACGGCCAGAGGCCCGACACGCTCCGCGTAGCCATCGACGATCCGCAGCGTGGCCTGCATCCGGTCACGCAGCCACTGGCGCACGAGGTGTCGCGCGAGGAAGAATTTCATCAGGGCAGAGAGGGCAACGCCGAGCGCCCCAAGCCACGTGCCCGTGAGCGCGCCGAAGCACAATCCGCCCACGGAGAGCACGACGGCTGACGGCAGCAACACGAACTGCCGGAAGGTCACCAGCGCCACGAAGATCAGCGGCCCCTTCCAGCCCATCCCCGCCACCCACCCTCGCAGCCCCTCGACCGTGAGATCGATCCCCATGGCCCGGCGCGCGAGGAAACCCACGATGAGCGCAAGCAGCAGAAACGCGACGAAGACGAGGGCCGGGGCATGGCGTCGCGGCCTCGGGGTGTCGGTCATGGCGGGCCTTGGGTGGGAGGGTTGAGGAGTCCGGCAGGTCGGAGGACCGTTGGCGCATACTAGCCCGGCCCGAGCGCCGCCGCCCGACCCGGACCGCGAGCCTGTGTTTGACATCGCAGTCGACCCCGCGCAATCTGGGGCCCGGAAACTTTCCTCCGGAGCAAGCCATGCGCCTCTTCACGACGTCGGCCACGAACGTGCTTGTCTTCCTCGCGCTGCTCCTCTTTCCCGCCGGAGCGGGCGCCCGCGCCGCGGATCTCTCCGGCAGTGTCCGTGACGCCGCCGGCGCGCCGCTTCCGGGCGTGCAGGTGTCCGCCTCCCACCTCGCCCTCAGGAAGTCCACGACCGTTTTCAGCCGCGCCGACGGGACCTACGCCATCGCGGGGATCGAGCCGGGCGAGTACACGCTGCGCGCGAGGCGGGTGGGATTCCTCGACACGTCCGTGACGCCCGTCCCTCTCGGCAACGCCTCGCGCCACGACTTCGCGATGGAGCCCATCGGGAAGGATCAGGCGATCCACCAGCTCCCCTCGAGCGCCTGGTTCGCGCACGTGCAGTTCCCCGATCCGGCCCTGCGCGCGGAGTTCACGATCCAGTGCGCCATGTGCCACCAGCAGGGGAGCACGACCACGCGTATCACACGCCCCGATGCGCAGTGGCGGGAGATCTTCGAGCGGATGAACGCCATGGGCGCGACGCTGACGCCGCGCCTGCGCAAGGTGGCGCCCGGGGTCCTGAACGCCGCCTACCGGTTCGACACCCAGGCGCGCGACGCGGTGCTGCCGCCGCCGGTGAGCGGCGAGGCGGCCGAGGCCGTGATCACAGAATGGGAGGTCGGCAAGCAAACGTCCTTCCTTCACGACGTGGTCGTGGACCCGCGCGGGCCCGTGTACGCGGTCGACTGGATCATGGACAAGCTCTACGCCCTCGATCCGGCGACGGGCGATCGGCGCGAGTGGGACGTGCCGCGTAACGGCGTCCCCCCCGGTGGCGTTCTTCGCGCATTCGCCCTCCGTGGACGGCAGTACTACCACTCGGTTCCGCACATAGCGCCCCACAGTGCCCAGATCGGCCCCGACGGCGACGTGTGGATCACCCTGAGCCTTGGGCGCGGACTGGCCCGCTTCGATCCGAAGACGGAGAAGTTCACGCTGTACGACGAGCCTCCGGCCGGGAAATACCCGCACACGCTCCGCTTCGACAAGCAGGGGCGCATCTGGTACACGGTCGCGATGAGCAACCACGTGGCCCGCTTCGATCCGGCGACGGCGCAATTCGAGATGCACCGCCTGCCCACGCGCACCCTGACGGAGCGCTTCTTCGTCTCGACGCTCGGCTTCTGGATCTGGGCCGGCAGCACCTTCAACATGATGGACCTCTCCACACCCGACCCTGAGATGCTCCCCATCGCCTACGGCATCGACATCGCGCCCGACGGCGGGATCTGGTTCAGCCAGTTCAACCACCGCCGGATAGGACGGCTCGATCCGGCCACCGGCGCCATCCGGATCGTGGATACGCCCTTCTACGGCCCACGGCGTATGCGCTTCGACTCGAAGGGCCATCTCTGGATTCCCGCTTACTCCGAGGGGAAGATCTATCGCTTCGATCCGACGAGCGGGGAGTTCCACGCCTGGAGCCTCCCGACGGGCCCGGGCGACATGCCCTACGCGTTGAACGTGGACAAGCGGACCGACACGGTCTGGATCTGCGGGAC
>JBGPLH010000276.1:0-4678 GCA_041486365.1 Thermodesulfobacteriota bacterium
GAAGATCCCCCGTAGCTCGAGCGGCGTCAGGCCCCAGCGCGTGACGCCGTACTCCTGCCCGGGCCCGAGCGAGATCTGCCAGAGGAACGCGAGGACGTTCGCGGCGATGAGCGCGACCGACATGACCGGCGGCGACTTGGTGGGAAGTTCGTCCTTGATGGGGATCACGGACACCCCGGCGCTCCGGATCCGGGGGTGTGAAGGGCCCGCGCCCCGCTTGCCCGGATCAGGCGACTCTCTATAATACCGTCCGGCGCGCTCGCGCGACAAACCTGGAGTCGGCCCTCGCTGCTTCTTCAGAGTCGGCCCGCCCTTCGGGCGGAACCTCCGGCGGGACCTCCGGCCTGACTCGGCCCACACCGCGCGCGGCCCCGGGGAAAACCGTGATTCGTTTCAGCGACATCCTCGGCCACCCACGTCCCATCGAGATCCTCAGGCGCGCGCTCGACTCCGGGCGGCTGCACCACGCATGGCTGTTCCAGGGTTCCGAGGGCGTCGGCAAGCGCACCCTGGCCGAGGCCTTCGCGGCGGCGCTCCTGTGCGAGCGCCCCGACCCCGAGGGCCCCTGCGGACAGTGTCCCGCCTGCGTGAAATGCCGCGCGCGCTCCCACCCGGATCTGCACCGCCTCGAGGTCCCCGAGGGCCGCTCCCGGATCCCGATCGAGGCCTTCCACGCGCTCGAGGGGGAGCTGCAGCTCGTGGCCTACGCGCACCGGCGCCGGGTGGCCATCGTCGATCCGGCCGACCTCCTCTCCCGGGAGGCCCAGCACGCGTTCCTGAAGACGCTCGAAGAGCCGCGCCCCGACACGGTCCTGATTCTCGTCACCTTCCGGCCGAGCGCCATTCTCGCGACAATCCTCTCGCGCTGCCAGCGGATCGCCTTCGGGCCTATCCCCGTGGACCTCCTCGCGGACCACCTCGTCCGGAGCAAGCGCGCGGATCCCGCCCAGGCGACCCTGGTGGCCGGGATCGCCCGGGGGAGCCTCGGGCGCGCCGAGGCACTGCTCGGGGAGAAAGCGCTCGCCCATCGGGACGACGCGGTCCGGGCGATCGAGGGCGCCTGCGCCGGCCGGATGAGCACCGGGATCACCTGGGCCGAAGGCTTCCGGGGCGCCGCGCAGGATCGCGAGCGCGCGCTGGACCTCCTCGATCTCCTCCTGCTCGAGGCGCGCGACGTGATGGTCCTCGCATCCGGCGGCGCGGCCGGCGATCTCGCCCACCGCGATCGCGCCCGCGAGAGCGCGCGGAAGGCGGAGGCCCCCGGCGCGGCCGGGCGCGCGGGCCGCGTCTTCAATCGGATTGCCGTTGCGCGGCGGGACATCCTGCGGAACGTGAACCCCGCGCTCGCGTTGCAGGGGATGTTCGCCGACCTCGCCGTGGGGCGGCGACTCCCCGAGAGCCGGTGACATGGCCGTGACCCAGGGCACGCCCCGGAAGAAGTTCTTCATCACGACGGCGATCGACTACGCGAACTCGAAGCCTCACCTCGGGACCGCCTACGAGAAGATCGGCGCCGACGTGATCGCGCGCTACCACCGGCTGCGCGGCGAGGACGTGTTCTTCCTCATGGGGAACGACGAGCACTCGCTCAACGTCGAGAAGAAGGCCCGGGAGCTGCGGAAGGACCCGAAGGCCTACTGCGACGAGATGGCGGGGATCTTCCAGGACACCTGGCGGCGGCTCGATATCTCTTTCGACCGTTTCATCCGCACGACGGACGAGGATCACAAGGCTGCCGTCCGGAAGTTCCTTCAGACGATCCACGACAACGGCCGGGGCGATATCTACAAGGGACACTACGAGGGCTGGTACTGCGTCTCCTGCGAGGCGTTTTACCAGGAGAAGGATCTCGCC
Source organism: Thermodesulfobacteriota bacterium (assembly GCA_041486365.1). Lineage (GTDB taxonomy): Bacteria > JAUYMQ01 > JAUYMQ01 > JAUYMQ01 > JAUYMQ01 > JBGPLH01. The sequence continues at coordinate 1,855 of JBGPLH010000276.1, forward strand.
TCGGGGAACTGCCCGATCCACGGGACGAAGCCGGAATGGATCCGCGAGGAGAACTGGTTCTTCCGGCTATCGGCGTACCAGGAGCGTCTCGCGCGGCACATTCACGATCACCCCGAGTTCATCGAGCCAGAGTCGCGGCGAAACGAGATCTTAAATGTGGTGCGCGGTGGCCTGCAGGACGTGTCGATCTCCCGCGCCGGCACGGAGTGGGGCATCCCGCTCTCCTTCGACGAGGGCTCGGTGGCCTACGTATGGGTGGACGCGTTGATCAACTACGTCACCGGCGCGGGCTACGGGACTGACGACGCACGGTTCGCGCGCACCTGGCCCGCGGACGTCCACGTCATCGGCAAGGACATCACGCGCTTCCATTGCGTGATCTGGCCCGCTCTGCTCTGGGCTGCTGATCTTCCTCTCCCTGAGAAGGTCCACGCCCACGGCTTCGTGAACCTCGCCGGCGCGAAGATGTCGAAGACGCTCGGGACGGTGCTCGACCCGATCGAGGTGGCGGAGAAGATCGGCGTGGACGCCCTGCGCTACTTCCTGATGCGCGAGATCCCCTTCGACCGCGACGGCGATTTCACCTGGGAGCGGGTCCAGGACGTGTGCAACGCGGACCTGGCGAACGGGATCGGGAACCTGCTGGCAAGGACGACGGCGATGATCGAGCGGTACCAAGATGGTGAGGTTCGATGTCCTTGGAAGAACCGGAACGAGGTGTTTCAGTGGTTTTCCCGGATGAAGGTAGCTACTCGCCTGGATAACATCTACGTCATATCAGAGAACTACGGACCGGTCTGTCAGAGTTACGTCGCTTCAATGGAAGGAGCCAATCTAAGCAGGGCACTGGAAGAAGTATGGTCGTTTTTCATCCTTGGACTCAACGGATTAATTACAGATGCGAGACCCTTCGCACTCGCAAGAGATCCAGCAAACGCTGAAGCCGTTGCGGGCATTTTGTATACGTGCGCAGTGGGACTAGCGATGCTCGCTATTCTCATCTCGCCGATCATGCCGGGTACTGCTCAACGCATGTGGAAAAGCCTCGGGCTCAAGGGTGAGGTGTATAAAAAGCACATTCCCGAAGACATAACATGGGATCTCATACCAGAAGGGACTCGCATACAGAAGGCGCCTCCTCTTTTCCCCCGCTTGGAGCTGATCCCTCCGGCTGATGCAAAACCCTAGCGCCTCCGCTATCTTTCCAGCCATGCCTCTCGTGGACACCCACAGCCACATCGACGTCGACCGGTTCGACAAGGACCGGGACGAGGTGCTCCGCCGCGCCTGGGAGGCGGGGCTCGAGTGGCTCGTCATCGTGGGGTCGGGCGACGGCCTCCCCGGCGCGCGGCGCGCGCTGGCGATGGCCCGGGACATCGAACAGGCCTTCGCCACGATCGGCGTCCATCCCCACGAGGCCAAGGACTGGTCCCTCGCCGGCAATCCCGAGTACCGCACCCTCGCGTCGGATCCGAAGGTCCTCGCCGTCGGCGAGATCGGCCTGGACTACCACTACATGCACTCACCCCCCGAGGTGCAGCGCGAGCGCTTCCGCGAGTTCCTGCGGCTCGGCGGCGAGCTCGGCAAGCCCGTCGTCGTGCACAGCCGGGAGGCGAAGGAGGACACCGTCGCGATCCTCCGCGAGACGCGCAACGACTACCCGGGCGGCGTCATGCACTGCTTCTCGGGCGACTACGAGATGGCCAGGGCCTGCCTCGATCTGGGGCTCTACCTGTCGATCTCCGGCGTCGTGACGTTCCGCAACGCGGCCGACCTGCGGGAAATCGTCGAGAAGATCCCGGTCGAGCGCATGGTGATCGAGACCGACTGCCCCTACCTCACGCCGGCCCCGCACCGCGGCAAGCGCAACGAGCCGGCCTTCGTGGCGCTCGTGGCGAAGAAGATCGCCGAGATCAAGAAGCTCGCCGTCGAGGACGTGGAGCGAATCACCACGCTCAACGCGCGGCGCCTGTTCGGCATGGAGGCGGGGCTCGAGCCGCGCATCACCTACCGGATCCGCAACTCGCTCTATATCAACCTCACCAACCGCTGCACGCTCGCCTGCAGTTTCTGCCCCAAGTTCGTCGACTTCATGGTGAAGGGATACTTCCTGAAGATCGGCGCGAAGGGGCCCGCGCCCGAGGAGGTGCTGGCGGAGATCGATGGGGCGGCGGCGGAGAAGCAGCCCGACGAGGTGGTCTTCTGCGGCTACGGGGAGCCGACACTCCGCATCGAGGAGCTGAAGCGAATCGCGCACGGGCTCAAGGAACGCGGCCACCGGGTGCGGCTGAACACGGACGGGCTGGCGAACCTCGTGCACGGCCGCAACGTCGCCCCCGAGCTCACGGGGCTCATCGACGCGATCTCGGTCTCGCTCAACGCGCAGGACGCGGAAACCTACGAGAAGTACTGCCCCTCCCGCTACAAGCAGGCGGCGTGGCCGGCCGTGAAGGAGTTCATCCTGGCAGCCAGGGCGCACATCCCCGAGGTGCAGGCGACCGTCGTGGGGCTCCCCGATGTCGACGTGGAGGCCTGCCGGCGCATTGCGGAGGAAGAGCTCGGCGTGCGGTTCCGTCTCCGCCCCCTTGACGAGGTCGGCTGACGCCATGCGGCCCTCCCGCGGCGAGATCGCACGATTCCTCGAGGAAGCGCGCGCCGCGGCCCACGATGCCGGACGAATCCAGCTCGCTTCCTACGGCCAGGCGATCGAGGTCTCGCACAAGGGCGTGATCAACCTCGTGACCGAGGTGGATCACCGCTGCGAGGAGGCCATCGTCGCCCATCTCGGCAAGGCGTTCCCCGACCACGCGATCCTCGCCGAGGA
>JBGPLH010000277.1:0-4677 GCA_041486365.1 Thermodesulfobacteriota bacterium
GGATTCAGCACCTTGGCCGACTCGGCCATGAAGTGCACGCCGCAGAAGATGATCCGCTCGTGGGAGGTGCTCTGCGCCTGCCGCGCGAGGCCCAGCGAGTCGCCCACGAAATCCGCGACCTCCTGGACCTCGGGGAGCTGGTAGTTGTGGGCGAGGATGATCGCGTTCTTCGCCTTGGCCAGCGCGCGGATCTCCGACGACACCCGGCGCATCGCGTCCGGGTCCTCCACGCGGAAGCGCGGCGGAACGAAATGATCGGTTCCTTCGAAGGGGCTGATCGTCTGTGTCATGGCTCGCTCCGGCTTCTCCGGCCCCGCCGCCCGCGAGGCCCTGTTCAATGTACCACGCCTCTCTCGCCGGCTCCCGTTCCGGCCTCATCGAAGACCCAGGCGCCGTAGCCCACCACCTCGTCGCGGGGCCCCGCGGTGTCCCCCGAGTTGCGCAGATCCACGGTCCGGACCGCCATGTGGCGGTGCCGCGCGGCCTCGAGGAGCCCGTTCACGCCCACCCGGCCGCACGCCTGGTCCTCGTCCAGGTCCTCCCAGCGCATCGTCTCGATGGCGCGGCAGGTGGCGGCGTCGATGCGCCGGGCGGCGTGGTAGTCGAGGTAGTGGCTCAGGTCGCTGCTCACGACGATGAGCGTCTCGCCCCCGCCCCAGACGGCGTCGAGGACCTCGGCGACCTCCGCGGGCGAGGCCTCTCCCGCCGAGAGCGGCACGAGCCGGAAGGAGTCGAGGACCACCTGGAGGAACGGGAGATGGACCTCCAGGCTGTGCTCGGCCGCGTGCGCTTGGTCCCGCACCTTCACCTGCGGGAGCGCCAAGAGCGCGTCGGTCGCTTCCCGATCGAGGGGAACAAGCCCGAGCGGTGTCGCAAAGGCCTCCGCCGAAGAGGCCGCGAGGCCCCGGAAAGCGACCCGGTGCGACGGCCCGATGAGGACTACCCGCCGGATCCGGTCGCGGGCCTGAGCCAGGCGGGCGTAGGCCGAAGCGGCCACGGCCCCGGAGTATACGAACCCCGCGTGCGGCGCGATCACCGCCTTGGGCGCGGGGCCCAAAGCGTCCGCGGCCGCGAGCGCACGGCCCACCGCCTCGCGCAACTCACGCGGGTCGGCCGGATAGAAAGAGCCGGCGACGGCCGGCTGCCGGACCTTCGTCATGATGAGCCCCCCGGTGCCTGTCGCGAAGATAACGCCGGATCGGGCGGCGGTCACGGGGGGGATCCGGATGGAGATGCGTTCCAGGGGATGACGTGGCGTTGACCCGCGCCTCATCGCGCCTTACCTAGTTATCTAAGGGAAGCGAAGGGCCTTCCGGCCCCGGGGGATGGCGATGGCGAGCGTGAAGAAGGTCGGCCCCGTCGTGCCGACGAAGTACTGGCACCGGCTTGCGAACGGGAAGGTCCAGTGCGATGTGTGCCCCCGCTTCTGCCAGTTGCAGGAAGGGCAACGGGGGCTTTGCTTTGTTCGGGCCCGGCAGGGGGACGAGATCGTCCTCACGACCTACGGGCGCTCGAGCGGCTTCTGCGTGGACCCGATCGAGAAGAAGCCGCTGAACCACTTCCTCCCGGGGACGCCCGTCCTTTCCTTCGGCACCGCGGGTTGTAATCTGGCCTGTTCCTTTTGCCAAAATTGGGACATCTCGAAGTCGCGCGAGATCGATATCCTCGCCGACGAGGCGACGCCCGACGCCATCGCGAGGGCGGCAAGGCAGCTAGGCTGCCGCAGCGTGGCCTTCACCTACAACGACCCGGTGATCTTCCACGAGTACGCCATCGACGTGGCGCAGTCCTGCCACGCCCTCGGTGTCCGGACGGTGGCCGTGACGGCGGGGGAGGTCTGTCCGGAGCCGCGGGCCGAGTTCTACCGTTTCATGGACGCCGCCAACGTCGATCTCAAGGGCTTCAGCGAGAAGTTCTACCACGACCTCTGCGCGGGCCACCTGCAGCCGGTGCTCGACACGCTCGTCTATCTCAAGCGGGAGACGAAGGTCTGGTTCGAGATCACGACGCTGCTTATCCCGGGGCAAAACGATTCGGACGGGGAGCTGGAGGAGATGACGCGATGGGTGGTGCGCGAGCTCGGCCCCGACGTGCCGATGCACTTCACCGCCTTCCACCCCGACTGGAGGATGCTCGAGGTGCCTCCCACCCCGCCCGCGACCCTCACGCGCGCCCGGCGCATCGCGATGAACAACGGCGTGCGCTACGCCTACACGGGCAACGTCCACGACGAGGAGGGCGGGAGCACGATCTGCCACGGGTGCGGCGAGCGGCTCATCGGCCGCGACTGGTACGTGATCACCGCCTGGAACCTCACCGACGACGGGAAGTGCCGTAGCTGCGGCGAACCCTGCGCGGGCGTCTTCGAGGGGCCCGCGGGCCGCTGGGGCGCGCGGCGGCTTCCGGTGCGCATCAGCGAGTTCGCCCAGGCCCCCGGGGCCTGACTCCCCGACCGGGAGGGCGAGGCGCGTTTTCAGAGTCGGCCCGCGCATTCTCAGAGTCGGCCCTCTCTACGGTCGGGACCTCCGGGCGTGCGACCTCCGGCCGGACGCGAACCATCGGGTCCCCCGCCGGGGAGGAGGGGGCTTCAGTAAAAGACCGGAAATTGATACCCTGCACGTATTGCCGCCGTTGGACCCTCTTTTTGGGAGCACATCCCCCCGTCCGCGCCCCGCGCCCCGCGCGGCGCCGGCGAGGGCGCAGCCTGGAGGGGACTCGGCATGAGCGAGGTCCTGTTCGTCGGGACGAGCGACGCGTTCGGAGCCGGAGGCCGCCGCCAGGCGGCGATCCTGCTCCGCGCCCCTTCGGGGAGCGTCCTGCTCGATTGCGGTCCCACCACCCTGACGGGCCTTGCGGCCCTCGGCGTTCCCCGCGACGAGGTCGACGCGATCCTCATCTCCCATTTCCACGGCGATCACTTCGGCGGCATTCCCCTGTTCCTCCTTGCCGCCGTCTACGAGGACCAGCGTCGCAAGCCCCTCCGGATCATCGGTCCGGAGGGTGTGCGCGACCGCGTCACTGCTGCCGCCGCGGGCCTCGGGCATCCCGTCGAGGGGGGCGACCGCCGTTATCCGATCGAATTCGAGGAGTTCCGCGCGGACGAGGAGATCGACGCGGGGCCTGTGCGCCTGCGCGCGTTCCGGGCTCACCACCAGGGCGACTCGCGGCCGCACGGCCTGGTGGTCGCTTCGGGATCGCGCCGGATCGCCTACACGGGCGACACCGGCTGGTTCGACGCGCTTCCGGAAAAGGTGAAGGGGGCGGATCTCCTGATCTCCGAGTGCACGCTTCTGGAGAAGGGCTACGAGTACCACCTGAGCCTCGAGGAGCTGGAGGACCGTCGGCGTGATTTAGCCTGCGCGCGGATCGTCCTCACGCACCTGGGTCCCGCGATGTCCGCGCGGCGCGGCGGCGTGTCATTCGAGTGCGCCGACGACGGGACGCTGATCCGGATCTAGCCCGCGCGTTCCTCCTTCTCCTCCGCCCGTGCCATGCGCCGCCCCGCTTCCACGTCCACCATGGAAAGCAGCACGCCCCCGACGACGAAGAACAGGATCACCGACAGGATCGCGTTGCGGCTCGACCCGGTCGTCGCGATGGTGGCCGCGAAGACGGCCGGCCCGAGGATCCCCGCGAACTTCTCGAAGATCGAGAAGAGCCCGAAGAACTCAGCCGATCGCTCCCGCGGGATCATGCTCGCGAAGAGGGATCGCGAGAGCGCCTGGCTCCCACCCTGCACCATCCCCACGAGCACCGCGAGCGCGTAGAATTCCCGCGCCGAGTCCATGAAGTAGCCGAGCACGCTGATCCCCGCGTACACCACGAGCGAGACGAAGATCGCCCGCTTGGCGCCGACCCGGGAAGCCAGGGCGCCGAAGGCGATCGCGAAGGGGATCCCGACGAACTGCACCAGCAGGAGGGCCCCGATCAGCGCCCCCTGATCGATGCGCAGCTCCGTCCCGTAGCTCGTGGCCATGCGGATGATCGTCCCGATCCCGTCGTTGTAGATGAGGAACGCGACGAGCATGAGGAGCGCCGGGCGGGACCGGCGAAGATCGCGGAACGTGCGGGCGAGGTTCACGAACGTCGCCCGGAAGAGCGAGCGGCCTGGACCCGCGGCGTCGCCGGGAGCGCGGGGAGGCTCGGGCACGCGCCGGAAGAGCGGGATTGCGAAGACGAGCCACCAGATCGCGACGGAAAGGAAGGACAGCCGCGCCGGCAGCGTGGACTGCGCCTCGGTGAGGCCCGGCCCGGAGGGCAGGCCGAACCAGGCCGGCTTCTGGATCCAGGCCAGGTTCAAGGCGAGGAGGAGGCCGCCGCCCAGATAGCCGAGGGCATAGCCGGTCGTCGAGACGCGGTCCATCTCGTCCCGGCGCGCCACATGGGGCAGGAGCGCGTCGTAGAAGACGAAGCTTCCCGCCACGCCGATGTTCGCAAGCACGAAGAGCGCCGCCGCCAGGCGCCAGTCTCCCCGGTGGATGAAGAACATGAGACCCGTCGACAGGATCCCCACCGCCATGAAGAGGCCCAGGAGCTTCTTCTTGATCCCCGCCGCGTCGGCGAGCGCCCCCAGCAGGGGCGACGCGACGGCGACGAAGACGAGGCTCACCGTGGTCGCGATCGCGAAGCGCTGGGTGGCGAGCGCGGGCGGGACTCCCGCGGAGGCCACCTTCGAGA
>JBGPLH010000278.1:0-4635 GCA_041486365.1 Thermodesulfobacteriota bacterium
CCGGCGAAGAAGGATGAGCCGATCGACGCCTGGCTCACGCGCGCGGGCGCGGCGCTCGTCGCGAATCTGTTCACGCGGGTCTACTGCCGCCCGACCTGCGCGGGAGCGAAGTCCGCCGACCCCGCGCGCATCGAGCCGCTCGCCGACGCGCGCGAGGCGGCGCTCCGTGCGTTCCACCCCTGCCCGCGCTGCGCGCCGCCCCGATCGCGCGTGAGGCCGCCCGACCCCATCGTCCCCGGGCCCCGCCGCTCCCACTGCACGCGCGCGCGGTCGCTTCCCGTCGAGGATCAGCTCGCGCGATGCGGCCACGCGACGCTCCCGGGTTTCGTCCCGGCGGATCTCTGCGCGCGCCTGGAGCGCGAGGCGAGATCGCCGGCGGCCCTCCGGAGAAAGGTGCTGCTCGAGGGGCACGGGATGGGACGCGGGGTCTACGGGTACGTGGGGGAGGGACCCACCCGACGATGGATCGATGGGCTCCGCGCTGATCTGTACGAGGCGCTGCTCCCCCACGCGCGCCTGTGGCTCCAGCGCCTGGGGCGCAGGGCCGATCTCCCGGACGCGCTCGATGCCTTCGAGCGGCGCTGCGCCGCCTCGGGCCAGCGGCTCGGGGCTTCCACGCTGCTCCGGTACGAGGCGGGCGGCTGGAACGCGCCCCATCGCGATCTCTACGGGCCGGTGATCTTCCCCTTCCAGGCCGTCGTCGTGCTCTCCGCCACGCCGTTCAAGGGAGGTGCTTTCGCGATCGTGGAGTGTCGGGAGGAGGACGAGGATCTCTGGCACGTGATCCGACCGGCGCGGGGCGACGCGCTCGTCTTCCCCTCGGAGGCGCGGCCGATTCCAAGGACGGACGGCTTCCGCGCGGTGGAGGTCCGCCACGCCCTCCTTCCGATCCGCTCCGGCGCGCGCGCGGCGCTCGGACTGGTGCTCCACGGCGCGGCGCGCTGAAGCCGCCCTTTCCCGAGGATCGAGCGCGGCCCCGGAATGCCGACGCGATACCCACGCTCGCGATCATGGGTATGTTCCGTCCAATCCTCACGCCGGGAATCGCCGGCGTATGGCCCGCGCGGGGACATTAGGGCTTGCCTCGGGCTTCCTCGCACTCTACTTTCCTGCCAGCCCGGCCACTGCCATACCGCACGGCGAAGGGTCGTCGAGCGTTGATAGGGACGGGGCGGAGCACATTCATGGATCCGGCCGATATCAAACAGCGCATCGAGGAGGCGATTCCCGACTGCACGACCTCCGTCGTGGACACGGGAGGCGGGAACCACTTCCAGGCCGTCGTGGTGTCGAAGCGGTTCGAGGGGAAGACCATGGTGGAGCAGCACCGGATGGTGTACGACGCGCTGCGGGCCGCCCTCGACGGCGAGACGATCCACGCGATGGCGCTCCAGACGTTCACACCGGAGGAGTACGAGCGCCGTCGCTAGACGTTCAGGCGGGCCGACAGGGTGAAAAAGGAGACGCGATGGACCAGGCGCTTATGGCTGACATCAGAAAGACGATCGCCGAGAACAAGGTCGTGCTCTTCATGAAGGGCAACCCGGACTTTCCGCAGTGCGGATTTTCGGCGGCGACGGTGCAGGTGCTTCGGGAGATCGGCGTCCCCTTCGCATCGATGGACGTCTTCTCTCATCCCGACTTCCGGGCGACGCTGAAGGAATTCTCCGACTGGCCTACGTTTCCGCAGCTCTACGTGGACGGGAAGCTCGTCGGCGGCTGCGACATCGTCCGGGAGATGCACGCCCGCGGCGAGTTGAAGCCGCTCATCGACGGAGCGCTGGGGAAGAACTGAAACGCTCCCGCATCCAGCAGGAAGGGCCGGCTCCGCCGGCCCTTTCGTTCTCCGGCCGCCGGGCGCGCTTGAACCGCGGGGTGGGGCGGGTGTAGGCTGCCGCGCACGAGCGACTGACGACCGAGGAGACCCCGGCATGAGCTACCAGGAGTTGCTTTACGAGGTGAGCGAGGGGATCGCGACGGTGACCCTCCATCGTCCCGACAAGCTCAACGCGTGGACCATGCGCATGGAAGGGGAGTACCGCCACGCCATGGCGGAGGCCGAGAAGGACGCCGACGTGCGGGTGATCGTCGTGACCGGCTCGGGGCGCGGGTTCTGCGCGGGCGCGGACATGGGGCTGCTCACGGGGCTCACCCAGGGCGAGACGCTGCCCGCGGGCGACGCCGGGGAGGATCTGCCCAAGGCGAGCCCGGGCACGCGGCCCGGCGTGCGCGACGATTACCGCATGCTGTACACCTGGCCCCCGGCCATCGAGAAACCCATCCTCGCCGCGATCAACGGGCCGGCGGCGGGCCTCGGCTTCATCCACACGCTCTACTGCGACGTGCGCTTCGCATCCGACCGGGCCCGCTTCGGCACCGCCTTCGTGCGGCGCGGCCTCATCGCGGAGCACGGGATCTCCTGGATCCTGCCCCGCCTCATCGGCGTGCAGAACGCCCTCGACCTCCTCTTCTCGGGGCGCATGATCGACGCGCGCGAGGCCCTTGCGATGGGTCTCGTGAGCCGTGTCGTCTCCCACGACGAGCTGATCCCCACGGTCCGCGCCTACGCGAAAGAGCTCGCGACGATGTGCTCGCCTCGCTCGATCGCCGTCATGAAGCGCCAGGTGTACGACGCCCTCTTCCAGGATCTCCACGCAGCCAACACCATCGGCAACGAGGAGATGCTCAAGAGCTTCGAGACCCACGACTTCCGGGAGGGTGTGCAGAGCTTCCTCGAGAGACGCCCGCCGAAATTCACGGGGAAGTAAATCCGCCCCTCGCGCGCCGCGCGTATCTTCTATGCGGCGCGAGGAACGCGCTCCACCCCCTGCAGGCACCGGGAGGCACCGCATGTCCGAGATCATCCTCCACCATTACGAGATGTCCCCCTTCTCCGAGAAGATCCGCCGGATCCTCGGCTACAAGAACATGCCCTGGCGCTCGGTCGACGCGCCGATGATGAACCCCAAGCCCCTGCTCACGCCCCTCACCGGCGGCTACCGGCGGATCCCCGTGCTCCAGATCGGCGCCGACGTCTACTGCGACAGCGCGGTCATCGCCCAGGAGCTGGAGCGGCGGCAACCGGAGCCCTCGATCTTCCCCGACGGGTGCGAGGGGGCAGCCACGATGCTCGCGCTCTGGGCGGACCGGCAATTCTTCCCCGCGTCGGTGCCGCTGGCCCTCGTGGCCTCCGAGTCGCTGCTCCCACCGGAGTTCAAGGCGGACCGGGAGAAGATGGCGCCCCAATTGAACTTCGATCGCCTGCGCCAGGCGCTCCCCGACGCGCGCAACCAGGTGCGCGCCTTCTGCAACCTCCTGGGGAAGCAGCTCACGGCCGGGAAGTTCCTCCTCGGGGACCGGTTCAGCCTCGCCGACGCGGCCGCGTACCACGTGATCTGGTTCCTGCGCGGCGTTCCGGACGCCAAGCCGCTCATCCGGACGCACGCGGCTATCGTGGACTGGTACAAACGCCTGGAGGGGATGGGTCGCGGGAAGGAGACGCCGATGGAAGCGGACCAGGCCCTCGCGATCGCGAAGGCGTCGACGCCGGAGACGCCCGAGCAGGCCGACCCCGGCGATCCGAACGGCCGCAAGCCGGGCGATCGCGTGACGATCATGCCCGACGACTACGCCTTCGATCCCATCGCGGGCGAGATCGTCGCGCTCTCCGGCCACGAGATCGCGATCCGTCGCGAGGATCCGCAAGTCGGGGAGATCGTCGTCCACTTCCCGCGCATCGGCTACCGGATCGTCCCGGCGGCATGACCGAACGCTCGCCGGGCGGTTTCGCGGCGCGCACCCAGGCGGCAACGGCCGGCGTCTCGCGCCGGCCGTTTCGCTCCCGGCCCACCGGCTTGCGCCTCGGGCCGACGGTGGTAGTTTCCACGCTTCCTTTCATTCATGCAGAGCCACCATGATCGAGCGCTGGAGCGTCCACCCGAGCATCCCGATCGGCCTGGGGGTCCTCGTCCTGGCCTGGGGCCTGGGCATCGGTCCCCTCCGGCGCCGCTACGGTCTCGGCCCACCGGTGGATGGGCTCCGCAAGGCCACCTTCGGCCTCGGGATCGCCACGTTCTTCCTCGCCCTCACCGGCCCGATCCACGATCTCAGCGACAGCTACCTCTTCCTGGTGCACATGCTCCAGCATCTGGTCATCACGCTGATCGCGCCGCCGCTCATTCTCCTGGGCACGCCGGACTGGCTGGTCCGCCCGTTGCTCCGGCCGCCGGCGGTGGCCCGCGTCTTCCGGTTCCTCACGCGCGCGCCCGTGGCCTACTTCCTCTACACCGGCACGCTCGCGGTGTGGCACGTGCCGCGATTCTACAGCGAGACGCTGATCGATCTGCCGACGCACATCTTCGAGCACCTGCTCTTCATCGCGACGGCCTTCCTCGCCTGGTGGCCCGTGCTCTCACCGATCCGCGAGATGCGCCTGCGGCCGCCCCTCCAGGTGTTCTACCTGATCCTGCTCACGCTCCCGATGAAGGGGCTCGGCGCGGCGCTCACGATGCAGGGGGATGTCCTGTATCCGGCCTACGCGCTGGCCCCGCGGGTTTACGGGATCAGCCCGATGGACGACCAGAAGATCGGCGGGCTGCTCATGTGGCTTCCCTCCGGATCGGTTCTCTGGGGGGC
>JBGPLH010000279.1:0-4620 GCA_041486365.1 Thermodesulfobacteriota bacterium
CGAATGGCATCCACAGTACGATCGAGAATCCCCTCGTCGACCGGACTCGAGGGAACGACGAAGGTCCGCACCAATACCGCGAAGTACTCCGCCCAGGTTTCCAGGGGCAGGGACGCGCCCCGGCAGAACCGCGCCTCCGAAATGAGCCTCCGCGCCAGCGATATCATGCTGGCCGCCGCGGGGACCTGCCCCGGCGAGATTTCCAGCGGCAGGCAGGCCGTCGCGCCCTCCCCCCAGATCCCGGGAGCGCCGCCGCGCGGCTCCGTCATGAAGGTTCCGAGCGCCATGCGGCGCAGAGCCTGGTCCCAGTTATAAAGGTCCTTCGGGTGAACGTAGGTATTCCGGAACTCGTCGCGATCCGCCCCGAACAGGACGTTCAGCTGGTCGCACCAGGATCGAAGGCGATCCGTGTCCCCGCCCGAGGCCGCTCCGACGATGCAGGGATGCGTGAGCAGGCGAACCATCTCGGACCGGCCCAATCTTCCCGAGGGAAGCGCGAGGAGAAGCTCGATGGCCTCGGACACCCGGCTCTCGCTTCCCTTGGGGCTCTGCACGAGGTTCAAAGGAATCTGGTGCAATTGAAAGAAGACGGTCTCGATGTGGGGGAGGTAGGCTTCGGCCGCAGGTTCGCTCATCGCGATCGCTATTTCGTGGAATCGAAGTCTCCCGGATCGTCCGCTCGCCTCCCGGTCGTTTGACCGCACCAGCGACCAGATCTCGCTGGCCACGATTTCCACCTCCCGGCGGATGCCGGGGCATTCCAGAAAGCGGATGCTCCCGTCGTCGGAGGCGGTGGGTATCAAACCGTCGGCGGCGCCCTCGGACCTGCGGCTGAGGAGATCGTGCTGGATTCTCTCGAGCAGGGTCCCCTGGGCACCCTTCCCCGGAATGCTGAAGCGCGCGGCGACCTCCAGGCGCGTCACCTCGTTCAGGAGGCGGATGTGCTCCCGTCCCGGCCTTCCCCAGAGGCGGAGGGCCCGGTTCTCCCCTTCCCGATTGAGATCGAAGGGGTCGGCTTCGCCGCTGATTCCCGCCGCGCTCATGTGCCCACGCGAGATCCAGCCCGTCCCGTCGATCCGGGGCAATCCTTCCGCGTCTTCCCTGAACTCCGGGCACGGGCTGAGCGTGTAGAGATGAAGATCGATTCGGGTCGCGAGGCGGGCGAAGATGCTGGAAAACGCGGGGGCGAGATAGAAGAGTCCAAAGAAATGAGCGGGATCTCGCCGCTCGAGATCGCCGATCTCAAGACCATCGAAAGCGTACGGCAGAAGAACCCTTCTCGGTTCCGCGGCGTGGCGGGCGCCGGCACGCAGGAAACCCTGCGCGTCAAGAATCGAGAGCCACAGACATCGCTGCCAGCGTTCGGTCTCCCGAAACGCCCTATCCTCCATCCGCGGGCCCCTGATCCAGGCCGCGAGCATCTCCCGTCGCGAGAACGCGTACTCCATGAACAGGCGGGCCGTCTCACGCGCGAGCTGCACCCTGCGGAGATCCCGATCGACCCGGCTCGAGGAAAGTTCGAGATAGCTCCTGACCGGCTTCATTTCCTCGACGGCCAGAAGGTCCTCCTCGCCGAGCCGATGAAAGAGCAGGAGTTCCATCTGCTGCTTCTCGACGGGTTTCAAGCTCCGTTCTACCCTCCCGAGTACGCCGGACAGAAACTCATGGAGGAAGTAGCACCGCAGGTTCGCCGCGACCCCTAGCCGCTCCGCCAGCTCGAATTTGACGTACTGCTCCATCACCCGCCCCGGGACGACGATCACGACCGGCTCGAGCGGATCCCGCGCCTGCTGCTCGCGGACGGAGTCCGCGAGCGGAGGGATCAGGTCCTCGAGGCGGTTGCTGTAGAAGAGACGGAGCATGGGGATCCCGGAGGGGTCGGGGAAGATCCGGCGAGAGCCCGAGTTTACCCGGGGGTGGGACAGGACCCGACCGGCGGAAGGCTCACGCCTTCGCGTCGGCCGGGGACTCCTTGGAACGGCGGCGGCGTTTCGCGGGTCGGCGGCCCGCCGCGGACGCGGGGCCCTTCTCCTCGAGCGCCGCGTCGCGCAGCTCGCGGAAGGACGCCTCGATCGCCTCGACGAAGTCGTGCAGATCGGGGAGCAGCTCGTAGTCCGCGTTGAAGCCCCAGTAGATCCGTCCCGCGTAGCTGAACAGCGCGATGCCGAGCCCCTGGTTCACGTAGAGCGGAACCACCGGGTAGCACTCGAGCATGCGGGCGCCCAGCAGGTAGAGCGGCATCTGCGGGCCGGGCACGTTGGTCACGACGAGGTTGAAGGGCGGAATGCGGCTCGCGAGCTGGAGCGCGAGCGAGAGCAGGGCCGAGCCGCTCCACTCGCTCACCGCCGAGAGGACCTCCGCCCCGAGCGCCTGCCGGGACCGCTTGAGGCGGGCGGTGGTCTCGCTCACGCGCTCCAGGCGCCGGCGGGGATCACGTTCCGCGATCGGAAGCGGCACCATCCACGCCGCCACGCGGTTGCCCATCGTCCCCCGCTCCCCGGCGGAGCGCACGCTCACCGGCACGAAGGCCCGCATGTCCAGCCGATCGACGTCCACCCGACGCCGTGCGAAGAACCGCCCGAGCGCGCCGGCCACGGTCGCCAGCACGACATCGTTCAGGCTGCCTCCGAGGCGGTCCTTCACCTCCTTCAGATCCGCGATGTCCATCGCCAGCCAGTCGAAGCGCCGGTGCGGTCCGATCGCCCCGTTCAGGGGCGTGCGGGGCGCCGGCCGCCACTGCGCCGTGAGCGCCTCGCCGAGCGCCGCCACGTTCTCGCGGAGCCCGGCCAGCGTGGCGCCGGGGGAGCGCAGGGAATCCGGCACCCGCCGGAGGATCGACAGAGGCGCTTCCACCCGTCGCGTGATCGCGTCGCGGAGCAGCTCCAGTCCGTGAGGCGCGGGCCGGGGTGTCCATTCCGCCGCCTCGTCGAAATCGTCCTCGGGGGAAAGCTGGAGCAGCACCGAGATCAGGTCCGCGCCGGAGATCCCGTCGATCATGCAGTGGTGGGTCTTGTTGATGAGCGCGAATCGCTTGCCGTTGTCGAGCCCCTCGACGACCCACATCTCCCAGAGCGGCTTCGCCCGGTCCAGCTGCTGCGACATGATCCGGGCCGACAGCCGCTTGAGCTGGCGTTCGTTGCCCGGGTACGGCAGGCTCGTGTGCCGGACGTGGTAATGGATATTGAAGTGATCGTCATCCACCCAGACCGGGTGGCGCTCCACGGGGATATCTACGAGACGCTGCCGGAACCTGGGAATGAGGTGAAGCCGCGAGCGCACGTACTCGAGGATGCGATCGGCGTCGATCCCCCCTTCGGGCCGCGTGAGGGGCCCGGCGTCGAAGAGGATCGTCGACGCCACGTGCATGTGGGTGCTGGGTCCTTCCATGGCGAGGAAGGAGTTGTCGAGCATCGTGAGGCGCTGATAGGAAGGGCGCGACATGGGGGGATCCTCTCGGGGATGACGGGCGGCCCTCGACGGAACCGGAGCCCATTAGACGCGAACCGCAGGTCGCGATCAAGCGCGCGCCCGAAGGTCCCGCCCGAAGGGCGGGCCGACAAGACTATGTCTGAGGTCCCGCCCAAAGGGTGGGCCGACAAGATTCTAATGGAGGGCTTCGTGTCCGATTCCGAGCCCATCGAGCCCGGCCTGACCCGCCACACGCGCCGGCCTTTCCCCGCCTACCGCCACGTTCCCGGCCGGACGCCGCATCCGCGCCGCCACCCGGAAGGCCACAGCCACGGGCTCCCGGAGCCCGACGGAACGTTCCTGGCGGCGAACGATTGGCCACGGGACGAGGCGTACCTCTTCGCCGTCGATCTCTACAACTACGGATTCTGGTGGGAGTGCCACGAGGTCTTCGAGTCGCTCTGGCGCGCGGCGGGGACGCGCACGCGGGAGGGGGCCTTCTTCCAGGGGCTCCTCCAGGTGGCGGCGGCGAACCTCAAGCGCGCCATGGGACGCCAGGAGGGCGCCGCATCGCTCGGACGAAAGGGGCTCGCGCGCCTGGAGCGCTTCGAGGGAGTCCATCGGGGACTGGACGTGACGGCCTTCGCCCGGGAGACGCGGGCGTGGCTCGCGGGCGCGCGAGAGAGGCCCCCGTCGATCCGTCTTTCCAGTCCCACTTGACCCCTCGCCCCCGCCGGGCATAGCCTCCTCTCCCGGGGGGAGTCCGCCCATTGGAGGGGCCCATGGGAAAGGTCCTCGACTGCCACAAGGTTGACCCCAGCAATGAGTGCTACCACGTGATCCATGGCGCGACGGAGGAGGAAGTTCTCCGGAACGCCGCCGCGCATGCGAAGGAGCACGGGGTGAAGCCCAACCCGCATCTGCTCGCGCAGATGCAGTTCTTCATCGAGGAAGAATAGAGACAAGACGAAAAGGGGGATCGGCTCTTACGAATTCGCCCCTTTCGGGTGGCCTGTGCGAACCCGTACTCGCCGATCCCCGTATTCTCTCACCTTCGCACTTCTTCCCACCCGTCCCGGGCGGGATCCTTCATTCGATCCCGGGCCTCCGCCCGTTGCCGGGGTAAGGGCGCGCGCACGGAGGCATTCCTGAACGCGCGCCACCAGGCGAAGGCCCGGGGGCGCTACTCAAATCCGAAGCAAGGAAATAACG
>JBGPLH010000280.1:0-4612 GCA_041486365.1 Thermodesulfobacteriota bacterium
CCTTCGCTCCGGTGACCATCGTCGCGCTGCTCGCGACCCTGACGCTCATCTTCGCGTTCCAGGCGGAGAACATCACCGGGCGGTGGCTCCACGTCTTCCTCATCGCCGTGCCGATTCTCCTTCAGGTCTACTTCAACTCCTCGCTCACCTATGGCCTCATGAAACTCGCGGGCGTGGAATATGCCGTGGCCGCACCGGGCGCCCTCATCGGCGCTTCGAACTTCTTCGAGCTGGCCGTGGCCACTGCGATCACCCTCTACGGCCCCGGCTCGGGCGCGGCCCTGGCCACGGTCGTCGGCGTGCTCGTCGAAGTCCCGGTGATGCTCTCGGTGTGCCGCGCGTGCGTGGCGACGCGGCACTGGTTCCCGGCGAGGGCGTCGTAGATAAGCCGGCTCGCGAGGACGCTCGCCCTCCCCAACACCATCTCGCCCTCCCACGCTTGACCGGACTCCTCGCCCAACCTACCCTCAGAGCACAAGCACAGGCCCCGGACAGCAGGGGACAGGGACATGAAGACCACCCCCGAATTCGCCGACAAGCTCTCGCAGGCCACCGTCGCCAAGCACTACCATCCGATCGCCGACATCGACTGGTCGCATCCCTTCGACCTCGAGCGCTTCTACCTTCCCGAGCGCGTCCTCTCCATCCACGGCACCGACACCTACGGGCGGCTCTCCATCGAGGAGCGCCGCCTGCTCTCGCTCCACGAGGCGGTCTCCTACTACTCGGCCGGCATCTGGCTCGAGAACATGCTGATGTACGGCTTCATCGTGCATCTGTACGAGATGGACTTCGCCGACCCCGACGTGCGCTACATGCTCCACGAGGTGGGCGACGAGACGAACCACTCGATCATGTTCCACGAGTTCATCCGCCGCGCGGGCCTGGGGTACGCGCCGATCCGGCGCCTGTCGCACCTGGCCTCGCGGATGGCGCACCGCCAGATGGCGCGCCTCAATCCCTATCTCTTCTTCATCGGGATCCTGATCGGCGAGGAGTCGCCCGACTATGTCGCGCGCGCGGCGCGGCAGGATGAGACCCTTCACCCGATCGTGCGGCGCATCATGGAGATCCATTCGATCGAGGAGGGACGGCACATCGCCTACGCGCGGGAGTACCTCACGCGCCACTTCCGCAACGCGGGCGCGCTGCGCAAGGGACACGCGCGCCTGGTCTCGCCGCTGGCGGTGATCATGATCCTCGACGAGTTCTACCGGCCGCGATGGACGAAGGGCTACGACGCGGCCCCCGCGCACCTGAAGTTCCGGCCCGAGGTGAAGGCCGCCATCACGGCGGCCCGGCGCCGGCCCAACCCCGAGCGGGCCGCGCTACGGCGCGAGTCGCTCCGGCGGCTGGTGAGTTTCCTCGAGGAGATCGGCGCCATCACGCCGGGGTGGCGACGGCAATGGCGGTGGTTGGGGTTGGTGGAGGGCTGAGGGTTCGGGAGCGCGAGCGTCCTCGCGAGCCTTCTACAAACAAGCGCCCCGCCCGGGTCTGGGCGGGGCGTTTCACGTTGGCGTTCCGCGCGATCCCGAATCAGCCCGTCTTCTTCCGCAATCCATCCACCGAGATCGCGCCGGGACCGGCAATCGAAAGCACGAGGAGCCCGCCGATGATGGCGATGTTCTTCAGGAACATCACCTGCTGGATCGTCTGGGCCCCGGCGGGGTAGGTCCAGAAGTTGTGGAAGATGAACGTCGTCGGGATCAAGAAGAGCACGAGCCCGATGGCGCCGAGCCGCGTCATCCAGCCGAGCACCAGCGAGAGCCCGCCGCCGACCTCGGCGAAGACGGCGAAGCCGGCCAGGATCGGCAGGGCGCTTTCCATGTTCGCGAACGCGGGACGCGACGCCATGTAGCCCGTCGCGCCGGCGAAGTCGGCGATCTTGGAGATGCCGGCTCCGAGGAAGATGACGCTCATCAGCAGGCGTCCGATGAGGAGCGCGAGGTTCTTGCCCACGGTTGCCTCCTTGGGTCAGGGGCGGCGGAGAGCGCCGCGCCGGAAGTGGTCGCGCGCATCGTCGCAGGTTGGTGTCGGCGGAGTCAACGGGTTTCCTGAGGCCGCGCCGGGGGCTCCCCTCTCCCCCCTCGTCACGCCATCCCCAGCGGCACGTCCTGCGCCGGCGCGGGGAACGCGGCGTCCAGCTCGGCGAGGTCTTCCCCGGTGAGCCCGAGTGCCAAGGCGGCGGCGTTGTCGCGGACGTGATCGGGGTTGGAGGACATCGGGATCGCGACGACGCCCTCGTGCCGGATGGTCCAGGCCAGGGCCACGCGCTCGGGGCCGCATCCGTGGCGGCGGGCCACCTTCTCGAGCGCGGGCTTCGAACCGAGCCTGCCCTGCGCGAGCGGCGAGTAGGCCATCACGACGATGCCGCGCTCCACGCACCAGGGTATGAGCCTGCGCTCGGGGCCGCGCTCGCCCAAGTGATAGAGGATCTGGTTCGCGGCGATGTCCGGGCCGCCGGGCAGACGCTCGGCCCGCGCCATCTCGCCAGGATCGAAATTGCTCACGCCGTAGTGGCGTATCTTGCCCTCCGCCCGCAGCCGCTGGAAGGCCTCGAGCGTCCCCGCGAGCGGATGGGATCCCTTCCAGTGGAGCAGGTACAGATCGATCCGGTCCGTGCGCAGGCGCCCGAGGCTCCGCTCGCAGGCGCGGATCGTCCCGGTGCGCGTCGCGTTCTGGGGGAGCACCTTCGAGACGACGAAGATCTCGTCGCGCCGCCCCGCGATCGCCTCGCCGACGATCTCCTCGGCGCCGCCGTCGGCGTACATCTCGGCGGTATCGGCAAGCGTCAGGCCGAGATCGAACCCGAGACGGAGCGCCGCCACCTCGTCCGCGCGTCGGCGCGCCTTCTCGCCCATCATCCAGGTGCCCTGGCCGAGGACAGGCATGCGGGCGCCCGTGCGGGTCTCGACCATGGCCGCGGGAACGCGGGGCGCGGGGAAGCCGCTCATGGGATCATCAACCCGGTTCCTCCCGCAGGGGCTGCGGGGCTACGCGGATCCTGGTGCCACCTGCCAGGGGAATGCGGGCCGCCCGGGGCGGCCCCTCGAAACACCGGGCAAAAGTCAATAAGTCATGCCTGACCCCCAATCAGGTGGGTGGCGAGCCAGAGGAAGACGCCCATGCTGCAGACGTCGGTCGCCGTGGTGAGGAAGATGCTCGAGGCCGTCGCCGGATCGGCGCCCACGCGCTTCAGCGTCACGGGAATGAGCACGCCCGCCGCCCCGCTCACGATACAGGAGAGCGTCATCGCCATCAGCACCACGAGACCGAGCATGGGGGCATGGGGGTTGTGCTGCATCCTGGCATACACGTACATGCCAAGTCCCGCCGTGGCGCCCACGAACACCCCGTTCCAGAGGCCGAGCAGCACTTCCTTCAGGAGCACGATCTTCTCGCGGCCCGCCTTGAGCTCGCCCAGCGTCATCGCGCGCAGTGTCACCGCGAGCGCCTGGCAGCCCGTGTTGCCCGACTGTCCGGCGAGCACGGGCAGGAACACGGCGAGGATCACGATCCTGTCGATCGTCCCCTGGAAGGCGCCGACCACGCCCGCGGCGACGAAGGCCGTGAGGAGATTCAACTGGAGCCAGGGGTGGCGGAACCGGAGACTCCGCTGCCAGGGCGTGGAGACGCGCTCCTCGCGCTCGACGCCGACCATCCTGCCGGCTTGCGCGCTGATCTCGACCGTCTGCTGCTCGAAGAGCGCGTAGCCGCGCACCTCGCCGACGATGCGCCCCTCCTCGTCGCAGACGGGATAGACCGGGAAGTGGCGGTTGAGCACCGCCCGCATCGCATCCGCCAGCGGCATGCCCGCGGTCAGAAAGAACGGGTTGCGGAGCATGAGGTCGTCGATCGGATCCTCGGGCCGCGCGAGCAGCAGCTCGCGCATGACGAGCACGCCGATGAGCTTCCCCTCCTCGTCCGTGACGTAGCCGTAGGTGACGAACGCATGCTTCACCATCTCCCGCAGGAGCTCGATCGCCTCGCCCACGGTGGTGCCGGGGCGGAAGAGCGCGTGCGGCAGCTCCATCAGGGCTCCGACGCTGTCCGCCGGGTAGGACGCATTGAGCCTCCACTGCTCGCGCTTCGATTCGGAAGCGGCGGAGAGGATCTTCTCCTCGCGCCCCTCCTTGCGGAAATCCTGGAGGATGCGGAGCGACACGGGCGGTGGGAGACGCGTGAGGACGAGCGCGACGACCGGGTCGGGCTCCTCCTCGAGAAAATGGAAAGCCTCGTGCGGGGCGCGCGTGGAGACCTCCGCGACGAGCTTGTCGACGAGGGCCTTCTCGTGCACGGCGTCCGCCGTGGGAGGGACGGGGGCGTTCATGGCTGCTCCTGGCGACAGTAGGCGGGACGGCGGGCATGGAGGGGCGTGAGGGGGTGGGGTTGGCGGCGGGCAACCCCGAACGCGCCCGGCTATTTCCAGTGCCACGGGGGGATTAAACCGGGCGTCGAGGGGTGGCGCAAGTGGGGGTGAAGCAGGTAGGCTCCCCCTGTGCGGCAGTCTCGCCGCTTGCGAGTCCTCGGAGGACCGGATGATCGACCTCTATACCTCGATGACGCCCAACGGCTGGAAGGTCTCCATCCTGCTCGAGGAGCTGGGCATGCC
>JBGPLH010000281.1:0-4607 GCA_041486365.1 Thermodesulfobacteriota bacterium
GCCTCGGGGTTCAGCGGCTCGCCCACGCTGGCGGCGAAGCGCAGGCGCGAGAGGTCGAAGCGACGCGGGAGCTCGCTGCCCGCCTTCATCAGCATGCGCACGGCCGTCGGAGCCGTGTACCAGTTGGTCACGCGCTGGTCCTGGAGGATCCCGTACCAGCGCTCGGCGTCGAAGTCCGCCTCGTCCACGATGCAGGAGACGCCGTGGGTGAGCGGCGAGATGATCCCGTAGGAAGTGCCGGTGACCCAGCCGGGATCGGCCGTACACCAGAAGATGTCGTCCGGATGGAAGTCCAGGGCGAATTTCCCCGTCGCGTGATGGGCGACCACCGCCTGGTGCACGTGGACCGCACCCTTGGGCGCCCCCGTCGTGCCGCTCGTGAAGTGCAGGAGCGCCATCTGCTCGGGGTCCGTCGCCTCGATTTCATAGTGATCGCCCGCCTGCGCGAGAAGCGTGGCGAAATCGTGCACGCCGGGAACGCCTTCCAGCGTTCCCTTCGCGCCGACCACGAGGATGTGCTGGAGCGAGGGAATGGCGTCGCGAATCGCGGCGACCTTGCGCTTGTAGAGCGTCTCCGTCGTGACGAGCACCTTCGCCTCGCCCAGATTAAGGCGCTGCTTGATGGGCTCGGGCCCGAAGGCGGAGAAGAGGGGGCAGTAGACGCTCCCGTTCTTCAGGGCGCCGAGCGCGCTGATGTAGAGCTCCGGGATCCGGCCGGCCAGCGAGAAGACGCGGTCGCCCTTGCCGACGCCAAGAGCGCGCAGCGCGTTGGCGAAGCGGCTCGTCTGCGCCCGGAGATCGCCGTAGGTGAAATCGCGGGACTCGCCCTTCTTCCCGAGCCAGCGCAGGGCGAGGTGATCGCGCTTCGCGCCCGCCGCGTGCCGGTCGATCGCCTCGTGGGCGATGTTGAGCCCCCGGTCCCCCGGGAGTCCCGACAACTCCGCGCGCGCGGCTGCCCAGGAAAAATTCGCGTACGTCTTCTCGTAGTCCGCGAGGTTCGGGGCAACCCTCCACGATCCCGCCGGTTTCTCGATCTGCGGAAAGCCCATCCTTTCCCCTCTCGTCCAGTGTCAACCGCTGCGCCCGCTGGTCGGAAGCGCTATCCAACCAAAAGTCAATAAGTCATGCCTGACCCCACTCGGGCAAAGCATGTTTCATGCCACGAAGTGCTACGGGTGATCAAGTGGGGCGCGGGCTTCGGGAGCCCAGCAGATTCCTGCGCTTCGAGGGGAGGAGGGCCCGGTTCGCCGACTGACCCGAGGGACGGGGCAGGAACTGATCCGGCGGGTCGGTCGCAATAAATGCACCGGCCTTTGCGGTCCCCGCAATCGTTGCGGACACCGCCGGATGGGCCCGTCGCGGGGCGCGCCGCTAGCCCTTGACGCACACGAGGGGCTCGAGCCGCGCGACCTTGCGCGCGAGGTCCGCGCCCTGCGCGGCGTCCACGACGGCGGTCACGTCCTTGTATGCGCCGGGTGCCTCCTCGGCCACGCCGCGGGGCGAAGGGCTGCGGATGATGATCCCGCGGGCTGCCAGCTCGTCAATCAGCGCGCGCCCCCGCCAACGCCGCATCGCCTCGTGTCGGCTCATGCTGCGGCCCGCGCCGTGGCAGGCCGAGCCGAAGGCCATGCCCATCGACGCCTCCGTCCCCACCAGGATGTAGGACGCCGTCCCCATCGTGCCGCCGATCAGCACGGGCTGTCCGATGGCCCGCAGCGCCGGCGGCAGATCGGGATGCCCGGGCCCGAAGGCGCGCGTGGCGCCCTTGCGGTGGACGAAGAGGCGCCGCCGCTTGCCCTCGACGACGTGCTCCTCCTCCTTGCAGGTGTTGTGCGAGACGTCGTAGAGCAGCGGCATGTCCGCCTTCGGGAACAGGCTCCGGAATGCGCGCCGCACGAGGTGGGTGATCACCTGCCGATTGGCGAGAGCGCAGTTGATCGCGGCGCGCATCGCGCCCAGGTAGGCCTCCCCCTCGGCCGAGCGGATCGGCGAGCAGGCCAGCTCCCGGTCGGGAAGCGAGATCCCGTGGCCGGGAGCCGCGATCAGCATCCGCTTCATGAACTCCGTCCCTATCTGGTGCCCCAGTCCCCGGGACCCGCAGTGGATGCTCACCACGACGTCCCCGCGGCCGACGCCGAACTGCGCGGCAACCGGCTCGTCGAAGATCTGCGTGACCTCCTGCACCTCGAGGTAGTGGTTCCCCGATCCGAGGGTGCCCACCTCGTCCTCCTGGCGCTTCTTCGCGTGATCGGAGACCTCCTCCGGGCGCGCGCCGGCCATCCGCCCGTTCTCCTCCACGCGCTCGAGATCGGCGCTCTCGCCGTAACCCCGCTCCACGGCCCATCGCGCGCCGCCACTGAGCATGGCGTCCATCTCGGCGCGGTCCAGATGCAGCCGACCGCGGCTTCCCACCCCCGCGGGCACGCTCCGCGAGAGTTCTGTCGCCAGGCGCTCCTTCAACGGCGTCACGTCCTCCACGCGAACCCCGGTACGGAGACAGCGCACGCCGCAGGAAACGTCGAAACCGACGCCCCCGGCGGAGATGACGCCTCCCTGGTCCGGATCGAAGGCCGCCACGCCGCCGATGGGGAATCCGTAGCCCCAGTGCGCGTCGGGCATGGCGAAGGACGCCTTCACGATTCCCGGCAGCGTCGCCACGTTCGTGACCTGCTCGTGGACCTTGTGATCCATGTCGCGGATGAGGGGTTCCGTCGCGTAGAGGATCGCGGGGACGCGCATCTTTCCGAAGGGCTCGATCCACCATTCGAACTCGGAGT
The DNA here is from genome assembly GCA_041486365.1 of Thermodesulfobacteriota bacterium. Taxonomy (GTDB): domain Bacteria; phylum JAUYMQ01; class JAUYMQ01; order JAUYMQ01; family JAUYMQ01; genus JBGPLH01. The sequence goes on from JBGPLH010000281.1 coordinate 2,778, forward strand.
GCCTGCGAAGGAGTGTCGGATCCATGGTTGTTCTCCGCTGGGATATGGCCGCGCTCAGACGTCCACCACGCACTCGGCGACCCAGGCGCCGTTCTCCCGCCGCACTCGGAGACCGGTGTAGGTCGCGCCCTTCACCTCGACCGCCGGCTCGTGCCGGCCGACGTCGACGGCTTCCCCCCAGGCCCTGCCTTCGAGGCGGCTCCCTTGGATCCGCACCTCGAACTTCCCGAAGACCATCTTGCGCGTGCTCATCTCATAGATGACGGCGTTCAGCCAGTCCACGAGGAGCAGCTCGTCATCGGGCGCCTCGCAACGGATCTCCACCGGCTCGCGCGGCGTCACGACGGAGGGATCCGTGAGGACCGCGGTCAGGGCGAGCGCGGCGTTCTGGAAGGCCTCCTCCCGGGAGGCCCCGCGACCGCGAACGCCGATGTCGGCCTGGTGGGAGAAGTGCTCCCACCCTTTGATTGTCATGGCAGACCTGGAAAAAGAGCAAGAAGCATGCCGCGCCGCCGTCTTCCCATTGCACCACCGAAGCCCGCAGGTACGCAAATCCTTCGCCGCGCCGCGCCGCCCACGCAAATTTGGCGTGCGCCGGGCGCTCATCGGCCGGGCGGGCGGGCGAATGCGCCTTGGCACATAACTTGAACCTTCAGGGGTCAGGCTCATCCCGTGCCTGCCGACCCTTCGCAAGGACGGTGACGATACGGGCGCTCGCGCGCGCGATCACGGGGCGCGGGATGGGCTGAAGAAGACGATGCCCGGAGGAGCTCCGGGCAAGTGATGGATGAAGGCGGAGGAAACCATGGCCATCACTCGCTTTCATGATCGGCGGGAGGCGGGACGCCGCCTCGGTCGTCGCCTGCGCGGGTCGAGGTTCGAGAGGCCGCTCGTCATGGCGCTTCCGCGAGGCGGGGTGCCGGTCGCGTTCGAAGTCGCGCGGACGCTCGAGACGCAGCTCGACGTCGTGGTCGCGCGGAAGATCGGGGCGCCCGACAATCCGGAGTTCGGGATCGGCGCGGTGTCGGAGGACGGGATGACCTTCTTCCACGAGGACGCCGTCGCGGAGGTCGGGATTTCTCCGGAGGTCCTCGACCGGCACGTCGCCATCGAGGCGAAGGAGGTCGATGCGCGGGCGCGGCGTTTCCGCGGCGGACGGGCGCCGCTGGACGTGAAGGACCGCACGGTGATCCTGGTGGACGACGGGCTCGCCACGGGGGTCACCGCCACGGCCGCGGCGCGGCTGCTGCGGAAACGGGGCGCGAAGCGCGTGGTGCTCGCGGTCCCGGTCTGCGCCCCCGACACGGCGGAGGAGATGGCGAAGGGGGAGGTGGACGAGGTGGTCTGCCTGCTGGCGCCGCCCACCATGTGGGCCATCGGCGCATGGTACGATGATTTCGAACAGGTTCCCGACGAAGAGGTGATCCGGCTGCTGGACGAGGCGCACGCCGCGACGCGACCGCCTCGTTCAAGCGCCACCTCGTGAAAACGACGCCCCAGAAGACCTGACGGACCGCGCGGCCGCCCGCGCAGGACGACCCTTTTCCCGGGAGACGAGCGCCCATGCATCGATCCGAAGCCGGGTTCATCAGACCCTGCGCCGACTGCGGTGCGCCCGTGGAGCAGGAAGAGCGCGTCTTCGGCTTCGGAGCGGATGCCGTGCTCTGCTGGGAGTGCGCGCTCCGTCGCGGCGGCGCATATGATTCCGAGGAGGACCGCTGGACCGTGGAGCCGGGCGTGACGGATCTGCTGAAGCGGGAGCGCGAGGAAGACGAGGAAGCGTGAGGGGAGGAGGCGGCGGGTGAAGAAGCCAGCGGGTACGAAGGAGCA
>JBGPLH010000282.1:0-4599 GCA_041486365.1 Thermodesulfobacteriota bacterium
CCGGTTCGGCGTGACGAGCTTCTACCTCGTCAACTCCGATGAGATGCAGATCAAGATCGCCCAGGGCGCCAAGCCCGGGGAGGGGGGCCAGCTGCCGGGCTACAAGGTGGACCGGTACGTGGCGAAGATCCGCTACTCCACCCCCGGCGTGGGCCTGATCTCGCCGCCGCCCCACCACGACATCTACTCGATCGAGGATCTCGCCCAGCTGATCTACGACCTGCACTGCGCGAACGACCAGGCCAGGGTGAGCGTGAAGCTCGTCGCGGAAACGGGCGTGGGGATCATCGCGGCGGGCGTGGCCAAGGGGAAGGCCGACGGGGTGCTGATCGCCGGGCACGACGGCGGAACCGGCGCTTCGCCCCAGGGCTCGATCAAGCACGCGGGCGCGCCCTGGGAGATCGGGCTGGCGGAGACGCAGCAGGCCCTGGTGCTCAACAACCTGCGCGGCCGGATCCGCGTCCAGGTGGACGGCCAGCTCAAGACGGGTCGCGACGTCGTGATCGGTGCCCTGCTCGGGGCCGACGAGTTCGGCTTCTCCACGGCCCCGCTGGTGGCGACCGGCTGCATCATGATGCGCGTGTGCCACCTGAACACCTGCCCGGTGGGCATCGCGACGCAGGACCCGGTCCTCCGGAAGAAGTTCGAGGGGAAGCCCGAGCACGTCGTGAATTACTTCTTCTACGTGGCGGAAGAGGTGCGCGAGCTGATGGCCCAGATGGGCTTCCGCCGGTTTGACGACATGATCGGGCGCGTGGACCGGCTCGAGGTGCAGGCCGCGATCTCGCACTGGAAGGCGCGGGGCCTGGACTTCTCCGAGATCCTGCATGAGCCGCGGGTCGGTGACGGTGTGCCGCGCCGTTGCGTGGAGCCCCAGGACAGGGGTCTTGAAAAGGCCCTCGACAACGAGCTGATTCGCCTGGCCCGGGAAGCGCTGGAGGAGATGCGACCCGTGGAGATCGAGTTGCCGATCCGGAACATCCACCGGACCGTCGGCACGATGCTCGGCGCCGAGATCTCCCGGCGGCACGGGCTCGAGGGGCTGCCGGAGAACACGATCCGCTGCAGGTTCACCGGCTCCGCCGGGCAATCCTTCGGCGCCTTCATCCCGAAGGGGCTCACGATGGTCCTGGAGGGGGACGCCAACGACTACATCGGCAAGGGACTCTCGGGCGGCCGCCTGATCGTCTATCCGTCGCGGCGGGCCACCTTCGACCCGGCGGAGAACATCCTCGTCGGCAACGTGGTGCTGTACGGCGCCACGGGGGGCGAGGCGTTCTTCAACGGCGTCGCGGGCGAGCGCTTCGCGGTGCGCAACAGCGGCGCCCGCACGGTGGTCGAGGGGGTAGGTGATCACGGCTGCGAGTACATGACCGGCGGGATCGTGGTCGTCCTGGGGAAGACGGGTCGCAACTTCGCCGCCGGGATGAGCGGCGGGATCGCATACGCGCTGGACGAGGACCACGACTTCGAGGCGCGCTGCAACCGGAGCATGGTGGATCTGGAGCCGCTGGAGGGGGCGGACGTGGAGACGCTGCGCCACCTGATCGAGGCGCACCTCCGGCACACCCGCAGCCGGCGCGCCGAGCGGATTCTGGAGAAGTGGCAAAGCATGCTCCCCAAGTTCGTGAAGGTGATGCCCGTGGACTACAAGCGGGCGCTGGCGGAGCTCGCGAAGGAGCGGGAGTCGGCCCCTGAGCCCGGAGAAGCGGCAGCCAGCCACGCCGGGGAAGGGGCGGCGCGTGGGTAAGATCACCGGTTTCATGGAGCACCCCCGGCGGATGCCGGACAAGCGTCCTGTCGAGGATCGCGTTCGAGACTACCTCGAAGTCTACGAGCACTTCCCCGAGGAGAGGGCCCGCGAGCAGGGGGCGCGCTGCATGGACTGCGCGATCCCCTTCTGTCAGCAGGGCTGCCCGCTCGGGAACCTGATTCCCGACTGGAACGATCTCGTGTACCGGGGCCAGTGGCTCGAAGCGATCGAGCGGCTGCACGCCACGAACAACTTCCCCGAGTTCACCGGCCGGATCTGCCCGGCGCCCTGCGAGGCCGCCTGCGTCCTCGGGATCAACGACGATCCGGTCACGATCGAGATGATGGAGCACGCGATCGCAGACCGGGCCTGGGACGAGGGCTGGGTCAAGCCCGAGCCCCCGGCGATCCTCACGGGCAAGCGGGTGGCCATCATCGGCTCCGGCCCGGCCGGCCTGGCCGCCGCGCAGGAGCTGCGGCGCGCGGGCCACGAGGTCACCGTCTTCGAGAAGGGCGACCGGATCGGTGGGCTACTCCGCTACGGGATCCCCGATTTCAAGCTCGAGAAGTGGGTGATCGAGCGCCGGCTCGATCAGATGAAGGCGGAAGGGGTCGTCTTCCGGACCGGCGTGCATGCGGGCGTGGACGTGACCGCGGGCGACCTGCGCCGGGACTTCCAGGCGATCCTGATCGCCACCGGCGCCGAGGCGTCGCGGGATCTCGCCATCCCGGGTCGCGACCTCGAGGGCATTCAACTCGCCATGCACTTTCTCCCCCAGCAGAACCGTCGCGTGGCGGGGGACGCGGTCGATCCCGCGGAGGCGATCTCGGCCAAGGGCAGGCACGCCGTGGTGATCGGCGGCGGCGACACGGGCTCCGACTGCATCGGCACTTGCCACCGGCAGGGGGCCCTCTCGGTCACGAATATCGAGCTGCTCGAGCGGCCCCCCGATGACCGGTCCCCGTCCACCCCCTGGCCGGAGTGGCCGCTCCTGTTCCGCACCTCGACCTCCCACGAGGAAGGCGGCGAGCGCCGATTCGCCGTCATGACGAAGCGTTTCGTCGGGGAGAACGGCCGCGTGAACGCGCTGGAGGCCGTGAAGATCCGCTTCGGCGCCCCGGACGCCTCCGGTCGCAGACCGCTGGAGGAGATCCCGGGCTCCGGGTTTCGCATCCCGGCGGACCTCGTGCTGCTCGCCCTGGGATTCACGGGCCCGGTGCAGGAGGGGTTCGTCCGGGACCTCGGCGTGAAGCTCGACGCGCGCGGAAACGTGGCCGCCGACGGCCGGTACATGTCGAGCGAGCCCGGCATCTTCGCCGCAGGCGATGCCCGTCGTGGGCAATCGCTCGTGGTGTGGGCGATCCGCGAGGGGCGGGATGCGGCCCAGGGGATCGACGCATACCTGGGCGGCCTCTGAAACCTGACCCGGCCCGCGCCGAGACGGCCCCCGCGTGGGGCCGTTTTGATTCCCCCGCCTCACGCGGCGGGGGGATTTCTTGACTTGATCCGGCGCCCTCCCTATGCTGGCGCCGGACCCGTCACCGGGCCGCTCCCAGAGGCCTCCATGAACGAAAATCTGTTCCTTCAGCTCGAGGGGAAGGTGAAGCAGCTCGCTGAACGCTGCCGCGCCCTCGATCGGGAGCGGGTGCGCCTCGCGCACATGCTCGCCCAGAAGGAGAAGGCACTCGATAAGCGGGACCGGGAGGTCGCGTCGCTCCTGGGCCTGAAGAAGAGCGCATTCGATCGCGTGGGCTCACTGCTGCACGAGCTGAACAAGCTTCGCCTCCCGTCGGATGGACCCGAATCCTGATCCGCCCGGACTGTTTCCGCCTCGCTTCCCGCGCGGTGCAGCCTGCGTGGCAGGGCCCGCGGGATCTGGAAGAGTGGACGATGGCGCACAAGACCGACGCGAAGAACAAGCGATCCACCGTGGTGAAGGTCTTCGGGCGCGAGTACCGCATCCGGAGCGATGAAGACGAACGGACGGTCCAGCGAATCGCGAAGTTCGTGGACGAGAAGATGCAGGAAATGGCGAGACGGACGCAGGTGCAGACGCCGGATCCCCTCGGCGTCGCCGTCCTCGCGGCGATGAACATCGCGGGCGACTACTTCCCGATGCGCGAGGAGCGCGAGGCGACCTCCGGCCTGACGGCCGAGCGGCTGCGGCGACTGATCCAGCTCGTGGACGGAACGCTGGCGCACACCGCGCCCGCGCGGGGAACGGCCCGGACGCGCGAGTGATCCGGACGGCGGCCTCCGGCCCCCGGCTTCCCGGCGCGGGGCCCCGGGGCGCGCACGAGCCCGCCTCGCGATGGCACGACTTCATCGAGTGACGTCCCGCCTGGGCGGCGGCAGGCAACGGAACCGCGGGACGCGCGGGGGCTCGCCGGGCGCGGCCTCGCTCTCCGGCTGCTTCCGTCCACTGCCCGGCGCGGCGACGTCCCCACCGCGCGATCCTCTCGCCAGCCCCGACCCCCACGGACCGGAATGCCGAACCCATGCGATCTCCCGCGGATGAGCCGCTCCCTCCGGGCGCGGAGTCCAGTTCGATCCGACGTCTCAAGGACTCCCTCCGTCGGGAGGTGGTCGCGCTTCGGGAAGGAACCTCCGCGGGCCTTCGCGCCAACTGGAGCGCGGCCGCGCGGCTACGGATCGCGACGCTGCGATGCTGGAGCGAGGCGCGGACCGTGGCCCTGTTCTCCGCTATCCGGGGAGAGGTGGATCTCCTCCCGCTCGTGCCGGAGGCCCTCGCGCGGGGCAAGCGCGTGGTCTTCCCCAGGGCGGATCGTGCCGGGCGCACGCTCGCCTTCCACGCCGTCGCCTCCGCGGGCGATCTCCTGCCGGGC
>JBGPLH010000283.1:0-4594 GCA_041486365.1 Thermodesulfobacteriota bacterium
CCGCAGAGGCCTGTGAAACCCGTAGAGGACCAGCGCGCGGTGCCAGACGGCCGCGGCGCAGACGTAGGTCGCCCCCTGGAGCAGCGCGGCGGCGATGAGCCATCTCGGGTTCGTTCGCGCGGCGAGCAGCGCGAACTCGCGTCCCTCCACGAGATGGGACACCAGCGCCCACAGGCCGAGCATGAGAACGACACCCGTCGCCCAGGCGGCGAAAAGCCATCGGCGGGCCTTTCCCCTCTCGCGCGGCCAGTCGTCCGGCACTACCTCTTTCGATGGGGATCCGGCTTCCGGCATCTTCATAGGTGAACAATCGGTTCCCGGGATGAAGTCCTGCGGGCCAGGAGGAAGTCTCCTAGGCCAGAAGGACCGCGAGGATGCCCGTGAGGAAAATTCCGTCGAAGGTCCCGGCCCCGCCGATCGACGCGACCGGCGCGCCCAGGCCGCGGATGCGCCGGAGATTGAGCAGATCGCCGCCGATGAGCGTTCCGAGCGTGCCGGCGCAGTAGGCGAGGGCGGGAGCCGCGTCGCGCGAGAGGGCGAAGGCCGCGAGGGCCGCGATCACGGGCGGGATGAAAGTCGGCACCGCGATCCCGATTCCCTCCAGGGGCCGCGCGAACCGGTGCACCACGGCCGCCACGATCGCGGTGGCGATCGCCGCCTTCCCGAGGAACCCGTGGCGCAGGAGCAGTTCGATCGTGACGATCGTCGGGATCACCGCGCCGCCGACGTTCACTGCCAGCACGGTCCGGGGGCGCTCCTCGGCCACGGGGACGATCCAGCGCGCGCCGAAGAAGATCACCTCCCGCTCCGAGATGACGCTTTCGGCCTCGAGGACAGCCACGGGGATGTTCACGTAGCTCCCCAGAAGGGACAGCAGGAGGAGCGCGCCGGCGAGATGGGGCGGGATCCCGATCCGCTCGTAGGCGTAGGAGATCGCGCCGACCTGGATCAGCACGATCAGGATCAGGATGACCAGGAACAGGAGCGCGACCAGTGGCAGCGTGATGGGAAAGTAGTGAATCCGCGATCGTCGCGGCAACCCGTCACCCAACTCCATCAGAAGCTCGAAATAAGTCAAAAGTCATGCCTGACCCCAAGTCACCTTAGCACGCCCGCCCCGGCCGATCGTGCCCAGAGCCAGCCCGCCGCCATGGCCAGCGTGAGGAGCGTCACGGGGACGCCGATCCGCAGATGGTCCCGCCAGGTGATCCGCACGTCGAGCCGCGCCGCCTGGTCCACGACGATCAGGTTCGCGATGCTCCCCACGAGGAAGAGGTTCCCCGCGAGCGTGCTCGCAAGGGCGAGGATCGGCCCGGCGATCGGATGTTCGCTCGTGGGGAGGAGCAGCATCACGGCCGGGACGTTCGATACCAGGTTGGAGAGCACCACGGTCACGGCGAAGAGCCAGGCGGGCCGGGCGAGGTTCACACCGCGGGCCGAGAGGGATTCCGTCAGGTGGTCGAGTGCGCCGGAAGACGTCAGCGCGTGATTGACGACGAACAATCCCACGAAGAGCACCAGCAGGTGCCAGTCGACGCGGCCGAGAATGTCGCGGGATGCCATCCGGCGGCTCGAAAGCAGCACGCCCGCGGCGGCGAGCGCCAGCGCTTCCCGGGGCCAGGGCGCGAGGCAGAAGAGCGCCACGAGAACGCCAAGCACGGTCAAGCCCTTGGCGGCCTGCCAGGCATTGAAGTCCGGCGCGGCGATGGAGGGGACCGCCCGCGGCCGCTCCCAGCGTCCCTTCGCGCTCCGCCGGATCACCCACCAGACGACGACGAGCCCGAGAACGGCCGGAACGCCCGCGTCACGCAAATAACCCGCGAAAGAGAGGTGAAGCGTCTGCCCGATCAGCATGTTCTGCGGGTTGCCAATCAGCGTCGCGGCCGATCCCACGTTCGCCGCGCAGGTGAGCGCGAGAAGGAAAGGTACGGGATCGAGGCCGCGGCGGGCGCATGCCTCGATGAGCACGGGCGCCACCGCGAGGCAGACGATGTCGTTTGCGAGCAACGCCGAGAGAACCCCCGTCACGGCCACGATCAGCGCGAGCAACGTCTCGGGGGAAACCCGCGCACCCGCCATGCGCCGCGTGTAGAAACCGGCGAGGTACAGCTGGGCCGAGACCACCATGAGGCCGAACAGGAGGGCGATCGTCGGCACGTCGATCGCGTCGCGCGCGGCGTCTGGGCTCACCGCGCCGGTCGCTACGAGAACGATCGCCCCGAGCAGCGCCACGCCCGTCCGGTCGACCGCCAGCCCCGGGATCTCCCCCAGGATCATCCCCGCGTAGACGAAGCCGAAGACGATCAGCGTGATGTCGCGCAGAGGAACCTCCCACTACTCAGTGCTTCGCGTCCGTGAGGATCATGTGCGCGATCTCGGCGTAGTCGCCGCCGAGGTGATGCGCTCCCCGGAGCGCGTAGACCCTCGCCTGGTCCGGGCCGAGATCACGGCAGAGGCTGTCCTTCTCCTCGATCCCATAGAAGCAGAGAATTTTCCGTCCGCGCAGCTTCTCGACCTCGGGACGGACCGGGAGGGCCGACTTCCCGTTGCCACTCGTGAGCCAGTCGGTGATGTGGAACTTGAACGCGACCGCGCGCGAGGGGCCCAGGAGCGCGATGGCCGGCACGCGATCGAGGAGATCCGCCGGTTGTCGGGCCGCGGCGAAGGGCAGGACGTCGGCGCCCCGTGAGTAGCCGATCAGGAGCGCCTTCTCCTTGTGCCAGGCCTGCAGGTAGTGGCGCAGGATCCGCTCGAGGTCCTTTCCCATCCCGTCGGGCGTGCGCTGCTTCCAGAAGTACTGGAGCGAGTTGAGCCCCACGACGGGAATCCCGTCCTGGGCGAGCGTATCCCCCATCTCTTTGTCGATCGACGCCCAGCCCCCGTCGCCCGAGAGGATCACCGCGAGCGTGTCTCCTTCAGCACCCTTCGCCGGGACCTCCACCAGCGGGAGGTCCGAGACCGGGCCCGAGGACGACGTCCTCTCGGGTCCGGGCGTCGCGGCCACGCGACCGAACGCCGAGCGGAATTGCGGCATCCAGTTCCTCGGGACCGCGTAGCCGTGGCCCACCTTCGGGAGCACCACGATCTCGCCCCCCGGAACCTGCTTCACGAAGGCCTCGGTGGCGCCGGGATCGCAGACCTGGTCGATCGTTCCCTGCAAGGCGATCCAGGGGGCTTCGAGGTGCTTCGCCGGCAGGAAGGAGAATCCCTTCCCCTTCGGTCCCGCGGTCCATTCGAGGCCCTGTCCCTTGCACAGGGGCCTGGTGAGCGGGAGATCCGGGCAGAAGCCGAGGCTGATCGCCCCGCGGAACGTGTTGGGGGGCGCCTGGACGAGCGTCGCGTACACGAGCGTGGCGCCGGAGGAGTAGCCGACGAGCACCGGAACGGTGTAGCGGGGGAGGTCGAGCTTCTTCTGGAGGTACTGGCTGAGCGCCTCGAAATCCCCCGCGGGGTAGGAACATGCATCGTGGGAGCCGCGCAGCGCCTTCAGGTAATGGGTGATGTCGACGCCGACGACGAGCGCGTCCAGCGCAGAGAGTTCGCGCGCCATGTCCACCACGCCCTGGTTCCATCCGCCGTCGCCCGAGACGAAGAGGACCACGCGGCCGGGAGGGGGTGTTGGGCGGTAGATCGTCACCTTGCCGAATCGGCCGAAGGACGTGGTCTCCTCCGCTGCCCGCGCGGCGGGCGGCGAGGCCGCGAGCGCTCGCGCCGGGGCAAGTTCGTGGGCGAGCGAAAGGCCGAGCAGGAGGGCTGGCAGAAGGGCGATCAGAAAAAGCAGGGGGCGCGGCCTGCGGGGGTTCACTTGGTCACGACTCCTTTCAGGCCGCCCGAGATCAGCGCGGCGACGTTGGCGAGAATGCGCGGGAGCGCGAGGCCGCCCGGACATGCCAGGTACTTCGGCTCCCAGACCGGATCGAACTTCTCCTTGTACTGGCGCAGCCCCTGGAAGTTGTAGAAGTACTCGCCGTGCCCGTAGAGCATGGCGCCGAGCCGGCTCCACAGCGGCGCGAGGGCCCGGTTCTCGAGCCCGGAGAGGGGCGCCATCCCGAGGCTGAACCAGCGGTACCCCTGCGATCTTCCCCACAGCATCAGCTCGACCAGCAGGAACTCCATGACGCTCGGCGGCGCGCCGAGTGTGTAGCGCATGAGGTCGGGGGATAGCTCCTCCCGGCCCCCGCTGCCCCAGAGGTTGGCAAAGGCCACGATGTGATCGTTGTGCCGCACGAGCGCCATCGGGAAGCGGGCGAGGTAGACGGGATCGAAGAAGCCCAGCGAGAATCCTTTCTCCCGTGTGTTCTTCTCCTCGAGCCAGCTGTCCGAGATACGCGAAAGCTCCGGGATGACCGCCGGGACGTCCTCCGGTGGCACGATCTCGAAACGGTATCCCTCTGTTTCGAACTTCCTGTGAAGGTGGCGCATCTTCTTGCGCTCGCCCCCCTCGAGCGAGAACTTCTCCAGGGGCACGCGCGCTTCCTCCCCGAGCTTGAGCAGCGTCAAGCCGAGGTCGAGGTACAGCGGGAGCCCCTCCCGCCCCACCTCGTAGAAGACCGCCCAGCCGTCGTGCCGGTCGGACAGCTCGCGGAAACGCCAG
>JBGPLH010000284.1:0-4563 GCA_041486365.1 Thermodesulfobacteriota bacterium
AAGAGCATCCAGCGCCGCGTGCTGCGGATCCACGTGTCGTCGAGCCTCCCCGAGATGAGCGCGGCCATGGCGAAGGCGAAGGGCACCGCGAGCCCGACGTAGCCGGTGTACAGGCACGGCGGATGGATCATCATGGCCGGGTGCTGGAGCAGCGGATTCAGTCCTCGCCCGTCGGCCGGGATGTTGAAGCTCGGGAGCTTCTCGAAGGGGCTTGCGATAAAGAGGAGGAGAAAAACGAAGAAGAGGATGTTCGCGCAGAGCACCGCGACGATGTAGGGCGCCAGCTCGCGGTTGCGCGTCCGGGTCTGCCAGGCCACGCAGGCCGTGTACAGCGAGAGGATCCAGACCCAGAGCAGCAGCGACCCGTCCTGCCCTGCCCACAGCGCCGCGATCGAGTAGTTCCAGGCGAGCGCGCGGTTGGAGTGGTCGGCGACGTACCGGACCGAGAAGTCGTGGGTCGCGAAGGCGTGGAAGAGAATCACCATCGCGAGCGTGAGGAACGCGGCGATCACGTACACGCTGCGCCGCGCGCTGTCGACGAGGCCCGGGAGGCCCATACGGCGCCCCGCCACGCCGGCAGCGCCCGCGTAGACGGCGAGCACCACGGTCATGATGAGCGAGTAGAGGCCGAGATCAGACATGGACGCGAGTGCCTCCGCGGAAACGCTCGGCGGATGGCCGGCCCGCGCGCCGGCCCCGAGAGGAGACGGCCTCAATCAGCGGGCCGCGTGGGATGAGGACGCGATCAGGATCCCGGCATCGGCCGCGGGCGGGCGGCCTGGGGATACCCCTTGCTCTCGTACTTCGACGGGCACTTGGCGAACAAGGCGTTCGCCTCGAAGGTGCCGTCCGGCCGGAACTTCCCCTCCACGAGCACCTCGGAGCCGTCCTTGAAGGTGTCCGGCGTGATGCTCGACAGGTAGGCCACCCGGATCCGCCGGTCCTTCGCCTTGGGGTCCACCATGACGAAACCGACCTGCCGCGCAGCCCCATCGCGGGTGATGGTGCCCTGAACGACGCGGCCACCGACCCGCACCGCCGAGTCTCCGATCCGGGCCGACCCGGAGAGCGCCTCGGCGACCGTATAGTAGTAAAGGATGGCGTTGGATTTCTTGCTGGCGAAGGTGCTGTAGATGAAGAATGCCAGCGCCAGGGCGACGACCAGCATTCCGACGATGACCTTCATCTCCGGCGACCCCCGAGATCCGCCTTGTAAAATCAGCGTAAAACGTAGCAGAGGGGCGGAAGAGTGTCAAAAGCGCCCGCGCGCGGGAAGCTCTTCAGGCGGGGGGAGGTCGCGTCGTATCGTTCGCGTCGCTCAGCGCGCCTCGGAGAAGTACGTCTGCAGCGCCTTGCGGGCGAGGTCGTTCCCCTTGATGCGGAACCGGTCCCGCGCGATCACGAGGGCGGCCAGCGCGATCCGCGGGTGCTCGACCGGCGCCGAGCCGACGAACCAGAAGTAGTTCCCCGGCGGATCGCTCCCGCGCAGCGTGCCGGTCTTCCCCGCGACCTGGAGCATCGGAAACCGCCCGCTCCAGTCGCAGAACGTCCGCTTGCAGGTCCCGATCTCGATCGTCTTCACCATCATCTGGTTGATCTCGCGGGCGACCTCCGGCGTGATGGGGGTCCCGAGGATTCGTGGCTGCGGGCGGTAGAGCAGGCCGCCGTTGGCGTCCTCGACCCGATCAACGATGCTCGGCTCGATCATGCGGCCGCTGTTGGCGATCGTGGCCGCCAGGAGCGCCGCGTGGAGCGGCGAGAAGTAGGTGTCGCCGAAGCCCGCGCCGGTCCGCGCCAGCTCATAGGGATCGCGCGGGATGCTCGCGCGGCTCATCTCCATCGGGATCTCGAACTGGAAGGGCGTGTTGAAGCCGTAGGCATCCGTGTAGTTCTCGAGCGTGCGCGCTCCCACCCACCTCGTGGCGAGCTTGCCGAAGCAGTGGTTGCAGGACTTGGCGAGCGCTTCTTCCACGGTGAGGACGTTGCGGTCGCGGCGCGGGTTGTCGACCAGCACGCTGCGATCCATCGAATGATAGCTGCCCCGGAAGTGGACCCGGGTCTCGGGCGTGATGTTGGCTTCCTGAAGCGCGGCCGACACCGTCACGAGCTTGAACACCGACGCGGCGGGGAAGCTCGCGCGAAGCGCCAGCGGCCGCGACGGGTCGTTCCCCCGGCGCGAGTAGCCCACCAGAGCGAGCACGCGTCCCGTCGAAGGCTCGATCGCCACCAGCGCGCCGTAGTCCACGCCCATCGCGCGAAGGTACCGCTCCATCTCGCGCTGAAGATTGGCGTCGAGCGTATAGGTGATCTTCACGTCGTTCTTGAGCCGCGCGACGTATCGATCTCCCTCGATGGCGTTCACGGGGGGGATCCCGTGGCGGCCGAAGAAGTTGCGCAGATCGAACTTCGAGATCGCATAATCCGGCTGGTGCAGGGACGCGGTGCGGGTGCCCGTGACGGGGGCCTCGGCCGCGCTGTCCCTGAGCGGAGCGGCGAGCATCCCCAGGACGGCCAGTGCCGTCAGGGCCCGAAGGGTCCGGGGGCGCGGGGAGGACGGTCTGGAAACGAAGTCAGGCACGGGTCCTCTCTGCTTCGGGATGGCTTGGCCCCCGGGGCCGGCTTCTGAAGGGATGGCAGCAGGGACGAACAGGATAGCGGATCGAGGGGGTGACCCGCTTGGATTCCCAAGCAATGACAACCCACCCTACCGGGGGCCCTCCCCCCTGTCAACTCCGTGCTCGCCCAACGCTTTTTGTTTTTTTCAGCTCGCGCCTTCCCGGAGCCGGCCCCCGGCCCCCTTTCCAGGAGACGCCCTCGCCACCCTCGGGACCTCCGGGCCGGGGCTATCCAGTTGTTGACGCCCCATCGCTGGGAAGTTAGATTTGCGACTGAAGCAAAGCCGCATGGGGGAACGCGCGGCGCGCGTCATCTCCCTTGCCGCTTGGATCCGGATCCCGGACTGAGACGGAAGGCAGGCTCTGCTCCAACGCCATGTTCAAATCCCTCGCCGTGCACAAGCGATGGGCGTTCACGGCGAGGGGTCGGTGGGCCTTCCGGACGCAGGTTCGGAAGGCCCTTGGTGTTTTTATCGGCCGATATCTTCCGGATGTGAGCCCCCCGGTCCCACGGGACCGGCCATGCGCCCGAAGGCGACCCGAGTCCCGGAGGTCCCCGCGCAGCGGGGCCGACAAGAATCTGATGTGGGGCGCCCATCGGGCCGCCGGAGGTCCCCGCGAAGCGGGGCCGACAAAATCTGATGTGCCCATCGGGAGTATGGGCCCGGAGGCAACTGCCATGATGATCCGCAAGAAGGTCACGGTCCCCGAGCTTGCGCGCATGAAGCGCGAGGGACGCAAGATCACGATGCTCACGGCCTACGACGCCACGTTCACGCGCATCCTCGAGGAGGCGGGCGTCGACATGATTCTCGTGGGTGATTCACTCGGGATGGTGATCCAGGGCGGCAATACGACCACGACCGTGACGATGGACGAGATGGTCTACCACGCGCGGATCGTGTCGCGGGGAGTCCGCGCGGCCCATCTCGTCGTCGATCTCCCCTTCATGTCCTACCAGGCGTCGGTCGAGGACGCCGTTCGCAACGCGGGCAGGCTCGTCAAGGAAGGCGGCGCCGAGAGCGTGAAGCTCGAGGGCGGCCGCGAGCGCGCGGACGCGGTGCGGGCCATCGACCAGGCCGGCATTCCCGTCATGGCCCATATCGGCCTCACGCCCCAGTCGATCCACAAACTGGGCGGCTTCCGCGTGCAGGGGAAGGTGGAGGGGCAGGCGATGCGGCTTCTCGAGGACGCCAAGATACTGGAGGAGGCCGGCGCCTTCGCGCTGCTGCTCGAAGGGATGCCCGCCTCGCTCGCGACCCGGATCACCCAGAGCGTGTCGATCCCCACGATCGGGATCGGCGCGGGCCAGGGATGCGACGGACAGGTGCTCGTGATCTACGACCTGCTCGGCATGGACAACACGTTCAACCCGAAGTTCGCCAAGCGCTACGCGCAGCTCCACGAGATCATCTCGGGCGCGGTGCGGACCTACATTGACGAGGTCCAGACCGGGGCGTTCCCCGGCAAGGAGAACAGTTATTAAGACCGTCACGCGTGTCGCGGAGATGCAGGCGCTGGCCGACGGCTGGCGTCGCGAGGGACTGCGCATCGCCTTCGTCCCGACGATGGGCTATCTCCACGACGGGCACCGGACGCTCCTCGAGATCGGGCGGCGGCGCGGCGACCGGCTGGTGCTGTCGGTCTTCGTGAACCCGACCCAGTTCGGTCCTGGTGAGGACTTCGACCGGTACCCGCGGGACCTCGCGCGCGATAGCGTGATCGCGGAGTCGGCGGGGACGGACGTGCTCTTCGCACCCACCGCCGAGGAGATGTACCCGGCGGGAAGGCCGCTCACTCGGGTCACGGTGGCGGGGCTCACGGAGCGGCTCTGTGGGACGTCGCGGCCCGGCCACTTCGACGGTGTCACGACGGTGGTGGCGAAGCTGTTCCAGATCGTGAAGCCCAATGTCGCGCTCTTCGGTGAGAAGGATTTTCAGCAGCTCAT
>JBGPLH010000285.1:0-4513 GCA_041486365.1 Thermodesulfobacteriota bacterium
ATGACTTATTGACTTGTTAAGTCAATAAGTCATGCCTGACCCCATCCTATTTCGGGGCGCGTCGTCTCAGGTGGGCGCCGGATCCACCCACCGGATCTCCCACCGGCAGAACGCATCTCCCCGGTTCACGCAGCGCGGCTCCTCGACCGCCACCTCCTTCGCGCCGGCTGTCCGTAGCAGCGACCGGTTCCAACCACGCAAGATGAGGCAGTGCTCCAGGGCGGGCGTCCCGAACGAGACCAACTCGACGTGGGCGGCGCCCGGGCCGTCGAGAGTGACCCGGTAGAGGCCGGTGTCGTGGTAGGTGTGCCAGATCAGGGCGCCCTTCTGCAGCGTGCCCGCCGGATCGCCCGGGCGGAACAGGTGCCTGTACATATCGTTCAGGTCGGCGCGTGCGCCGAACTCGCCGATGAACTCGTACACGTCCATCCCCGGGTCCGGGAGCACCTTCGCCAGAATCCGGCACAGCGCGATGTGGTCCTCCTCGGGGTACCAGGCGAAGGGGTACAGGCGCTTCTCGAGGTAGGGACGGAGCCGCTCGGGCAGGAGAGGGCGGACCTCCTCCTTGCGGCTGCGCAGGGACTTGACGAGGTTGATCATCGTCGTCCCCTTGATGCTCGGTGGACGATCGCCTCGGGGCGTCGACGCGCCGGGGGCGGGGCAATCCTCGGTTCGAGTGGAACTCACCGTCTTCCTCCCGGCGCGGCGTCCGGAGGACCCGAGCCTAGCGCGCCCAGGTCACTCTGAAACGGCACGCGCTCGCGCCATCGAGCACACACTCCGTGTGGACCACCTTGACATCCTTGCCCCCGGCCATCACGGCCAGCTCGTGATTCCATCCCTTGATGGTGCCGCAGTTCTCCCGCGAGGGATGCTCGTAGCCGGCGATCTCCGTCACGACGTAATCGTCCCCAGACTCGACCACGTCCTTCTTCCCCGTATCGTGGTAGAGACCCCAGGTGAAGGAGGCGCGGCGCAGGGTCGTGGCCGGGTCCCCCAGGCGGATGAGGTGGGCGTGGATGCCTCCGAGATCGGTGCGCGCCACGATGCGGCCCATGAATTCGTAGGTATCCATTCCCGGATCCGGCAGGATCTTGGCCAGCGCATGGAGGATCTCGAAGAGGTCTTCCTCCGGATACCAGGAAGAGACCATGATGCGCTCCTCCAGGTACCTGTGCAGGTGCTTTGGAAGCACCGTTCGCGCCAGGTCCTTCTTCAGTCGAAGCGCCTTGATCGCATTGATCACGGTTGTTCCCTTGGCCTTGCCCATCGACTGCTCTCCTCGCCGACGCCCGCGTTTGCTGGTCCGAAACGTCCCCAAAAGTCAATAAGTCAAGCCTGACCCCGGCTCGTCCAGGTCACCTCGAAACGGCACGCGTTCGCACCGTCGAGCACGCACTCCCCGTGCACCGCCTTGACGTCCTTGCCCCCCGCGATGGCGGCCAGCTCGGCGTTCCACCCGAGGACCGTCCGGCAGCTCTCCCGGGAAGGATGCTCGAAGCCGGAGACCTGGGTCACGACGCGGTTCTCCCCGGATTCGACCACCTCTTCCTTTCCGGTATCGTGGTAGAGCCCCCAGATGACCGAGGTCCGGCGCAGGGTCGTGGCCGGGTCTCCCTGGCGGATAAGGTGGGCGTAGACGCCTCGCAAATCGGCGCGTGCCGAGAGGCGCCCCATGAACTCGAAGGGGTCCATTCCGGTATCCGGCGTGATTTTGGCGACCGCGCGAAGGATTTCCAGAAAATCTTCCTCCGGATACCAGGAGGAGACCATGATGCGCTCCTCCAGGTACCAGCGTAGGTGCTCCGGAAGCGCCTTTTGCGCCGCGTCCTTGTTGCTGCGAAGCACCTTGACCGCGTAGATGATCGCCGTACCCTTGGCCTTGCCCATGCCCCTGCTCCTTCCTCCCGGTTGCACCCGTGGCCCCGTGGCCCCGGATGTCTCACCTGGCGGGTGTTTCGACCCCGGCGGGCAGGTGCCAGCTCGCCTCGAAGAGGCACTCGGGATCTCCCTTGACCACGCACTGGCTCTTCACCACCACCACGTCCCTGCCGCCCGCCGTGGTGAGATGCTCACGAATCCATCCCTTGATCGTGCCGCAGATCTCCCGCGAGGGCAGTTGGAACCCCGCAAGCCGGACCACCGCGCTCTCCTGCGAGGCCACCACGACCTCGAGTTTGCCGGTATCGTGATGGCTCTGCCAGATGACGGAGCCGCACTTGAGGGACCCGGCCGGGTCGCCGGGGCGGAACATGTTGCTGTACACGCCCGAGAGGTCGGTCCGTGCCGACATCAGCCCCATGAACTCGTAGACGTCCATCCCTGGGTCCGGGAGGATCTTGACGAGCGCCTTGAGCAGGCCGAGGAGATCCTCCTCGGGGTACCAGGAGGAGACCAGCACGCGATCCGCCAGGTAGTGGTGCAGCGCCCCGGGGAGGATGGCCCGGGACACGTCCTTCTTCAGGCGGAGCGCCTTGACGGCGTTCAGCATCGAGCTGCCCTTCACCTTCGCCATGATTTTTCCCCCGGCCGTCGGCGGACGAGACGCGCGGGGAGGCCCCGGTCGGCGCGCATCAATGTTCACGCCCGGCCCCCGGCTCTTCCGGCTCCCACTTCACTTCCCAGACGCAGGCGACGTCCTTGCGGTGCCGGCACTGCGCTTCGACGATTTCCACGTTGCGCGCGCCGGTCATCCGGACCAGCTCGCCGTACCAGCCGAGGAGCAGCCGGCACATCTCGGTCGAAGGCAGCCCGTAATCGGAAATCTGGATACGCGCAAGCCCGGGGCCCGTGAAGGTGACCTGGAGCGTGCCGGTGTCGTGGTAGGCCTTCCAGATGGCCGGCCCGCGCCGGAGCGTCGCCTCCGGATCGCCCATCTTCAGCATGTGCCCGTAGAGCCCAACCAGATCGCGCTGGGCCGTGAAGCGCCCCATGAACTCGTAGACGTCCATCCCCGTGGGGGGAAGCACCTGCGCGAGGGCCCGGATCAGCGCGAGCTGGTCATTCTCCGGGTACCAGCCCGACACCATGATCCGCTCATCGAGGTACCAGTGGATGTGCGAGGGGAGCAGGTCCCGGGCCCTCGACTTCTGGCCCCTCAGCGCCTTCACGGCGTTGAGCATCGCGACACCTTTGATCCGTGCCACGGCGTCTCCCGGCGGGGCCGCACGCACCACGCGCGCCTCGTCAGGTCATTTTTCGGTCCTGCGGTGAAGATCCTTGAGGTCCAGGATTTGACAATCGGCCTGAGTTTTCTCAATCTTGCCGCTCCGCCCGCCCGGAGCGGCACCCAGAACCTCTAGGGGACGCAATCGGGCACGAGCCTTCGAGGAGTGAGCGAACATGGCATGGGTGATCACCCGGCTCTGCCGGGACTGCGTCGACATGAGCTGTGTCAAGGTTTGCCCCGTCGACTGCATCTACGAATACACAGGCGCGGATCGCGCGACCTTCCCGAACCAGCTGTTCATCGACCCCGACGAGTGCATCAATTGCTCCGTCTGCGAGCCCGAGTGCCCCTGGGAGGCCATCTTCGAGGACAGCGCCGTGCCCGAGCCGTTCAAGGACGACATCGCCCTGAACGAGCGCATGCGCGACAAGAAGAAGGAGTTCCGTGTGCCGGCCGTGTTGGAGAAGGAGCGGCCGACGCCCGAGCAGATCGGGGCGAACAAGAAGAAATGGGGCCTCGAGACTTGAAGGCCGTCCTCATCCGGGAGCCGGGCGGTCCGGAAGTCCTGACGCTCGCGGAGGTTCCCGATCCCGTGCCCGGGGATGGGGAGATCCTGGTCCGCAACCGGGCCACGGCGCTCAACCGCGCCGACGTGCTCCAGCGGATGGGTTTTTACCCCCCGCCTCCGGGTGCCTCCGAAGTACCGGGTCTCGAGTGCGCGGGTGAAGTCGAGCTGATCGGCCGGGGCGTGACGCGGTTCCGCCCCGGCGATCGTGTTTTTGCGCTCCTCCCGGGCGGCGGCTACGCGGAGAAGGTCGTCGTCGTCGCCGACGTCGCGATGCCGATCCCCGATCATCTCGACTTCGAGCAGGCCGCGGCCGTGCCCGAAGTCTTCATGACCGCCTACGACAATCTGATCAACCACGGACGCCTGGAAGCCCATGGCTGGGCGCTCGTGCACGGAGGTGGGAGCGGCGTCGGGACCGCGGCGATCCAGATCGCCAAGCGCCGCGGCGCGCGGGTGGCCGTCACGGTGGGCTCGACGAAGAAGGCCGAGGGCTGCCTCGGGCTCGGCGCGGATGCCGCGATCAACTATCGCGAGGAGGATTTCCAGACCCGCGCCATGGAGCTCACGAGCAAGCGCGGCATGGACGTGGTGCTCGACATCATGGGTGGGGCGTACCTCGAGCGGAACCTCAAGAGCCTCGCGATGGAAGGACGGCTCGTGATCATCGCCGCGCAGGGCGGGCTCGTCGGGGAAGTGAACCTGGGACTCATGCTCGGGCGGCGCCTCACGATTCAGGCCACGACGCTGCGGGCACGCCCCGTGGCCTACAAGGCGCG
>JBGPLH010000286.1:0-4488 GCA_041486365.1 Thermodesulfobacteriota bacterium
CGGATGGGAACGAACCCCAAGACGAGCGTCCTCAACCCCTTCTGCCAGACCCACGACGTGAGGAACCTCTTCGTCGTGGACGGATCGAACTTCGTGACCAGCGCGTCCGTGAACCCCACCCTCACGATCGGTGCCATCGCCATGCGCGCAAGCGACTATCTCGTCACGCAGGCGAAGGAGGGCGCGTTCCCCGCCTGATCGGGCCGGGCGCCGGCGAGAGGCCGGGGACCGGCTTCCATCTCTCTCACCGCACGCTCACGGTCCGGCCGCCGGACGCGCGGGGATCACCCAGGTGCGGCCTTCCAGATCGATCGCCCATCCGCCGGGGTGCGGCCGCAGCATGTCGGCAATCCGCGTAGCGGACAAAGCGCCGAAGCGCGCCTCGAAGGCCCCGCCCCGCACGCGGCAGTACAGCACGTCGCGCGGGTTCAGGTGGAGCGTGGCGGGATCGAGCGGCTCCTCGAGGCCCCCGGACAGCGTGAGCACGATACGATCCCGCGGCGAAGATCCGGCGGCGGCGGCGTTCTCCCGACGAAGGTCGCGCACGACGAAGGGGGCGTCGTCGCAGGTGACGTAGCAGGGCTCCTCCTCGCAGATCACCCGGAGCCGTCCATCGGGGAGCCGCTCGAGCCCCGCCGCGAACTGCCGCTCGATACCCGGGTCGAGGGGGGCGCCGCGGTACCACCAGCGCCCATCACGATCGACCCGGTAGCCGCTCGTCCGCTCGCGGAGGAGCCGGCGGCGCTCCTCGCGATCCGGGAGTCCGTCGGTCCTTCGATCCGGCATCGCCTTGGTACTCCATCTGGCGGGCGATCCGCGCGCACGCCCCGGGGGATCAGGCCGGGCGCCGGAAGCCCACGCCCGCCCTGCGGGCGCCGGCGCGGAAGCGGCCGATCTTCAGGAGCCGGCCGAGGTTCGCGTCGGCGTCGATCACGGGGCGGATCCCACGCCGGGCCGTGATCACGGTGGCCACGCCGGGGCCGTGCCCTGAGACGAAGGAATCGGAGTGAACGACGACCGCGATGGTGATCGCGCCGGTGTAGAAATGCCGGCCGTAGGTGTTGTCGGCGTCCAGGATCGCGACGAAGTCACCCAGCCGGATCCGGTCCAGGCCGTGCTTCCGGATCATCTGCGGATCCTGCGTCGTGATGTCGTAGTCGCCGGTCCCGGGATCGGGGTGCCCGATCCCCGACCCCATGAGCGCCGCCGGAATCTTCGCGGCCACGGGCACGGAGAGCCCGTCCTTGCCGCTCCGGACGCCCATCTTCTCCAGCACGCCCGGGTCGAGGTTGTAGATCTTGACGTCGCGGTGATCCGTCAGCGCGAGACCCTGCCCCCAGGCCCTCACCAGGATCTTGTCCTCGATCGCGAGCTTCTCCAGCGTCTCGTCGTCGAAGTCGACGAGCACGTGCTCCACGCCTCCGTGGTGGCCCGTGACGACGCCGCGCGCTCCCTTCGCGTCGCCGTTCACGACGATCGCCTCGTTACCCACGCAGGCGAGGAAGTTGAAGGCCTGGTTCTCCCGGTTCGAGCGCTTCTCCTCGCTCAGGATCGCCGAAACGGCCGGCTCGATGTGATCGCCCGCCCAGCCGAAGGCCGGGTCGCCCACCTTCACGTTGTAGACGATCCCGCCCACGCTCGGAACCGCGCGCCCGCGCCCCTCCGCGTCCACCTCGAACGCGCCAAAGCGCATGGCCGGGGCCACCTTCCCCTGCACGGCCATCTTCACCAGCGCCTTCTCGTTCGTCCGCAGCATCCGTGCTCCCCCCGTGCTCCCCTGCCTGATCCTCCGCGCAGCCTCCCTCGACGCGAAAGGCGGGCCGCGCCCGCCTCCGCCCGACGACGATGATCCCTACAGGAGGGAGAACCCACCGTCCGCCACGATCACCTGCCCCGTGATCCAGCGCGCCTCCGCGGTGCACATGAGGGCGACCACGCCGGCGATGTCCTCCGGATGGCCTATTCGCCCGAGCGGCGTGCGGCTCTTCGTCACCTCGATCATCTGGTCGCGGGCGGGGAAGTGCTGGAGCGCGTCGGTGTCCACGAGCCCGCCCGACACGCAGTTCACGCGGATCCCGGCATGGGCGAACTCCACGGCGAAGGTGCGCGTGAGGCTCTCGAGCGCCGCCTTGGAAGCGCCCACCACCGCGTAGCCGGGGATGTAGCGGTGGGAGCCGAGGCTGGAGATCGAGACGATCGATCCCCCGCGCGTCATGAGCGGGTAAGCGAGTTTGGCGCCGAGGAAAAAGGCGCGCGCGTTGGTCTCCAGCGTGAGCTTCCAGGCCTCCTTCGAGAGCTCGAGGGCCGGCTGCAGGGCGCCCGTCGCGGCGTTGGATACGAACAGGTCGAGCACTCCGAACCCGGCGCGCAGCTCCTCGAAGAGCCGCTCGAGCGCCTTCACCTCGCGCACGCTCGCCTTCAGGAGAAGCGCCTTCCGCCCGAGCGCCGTGATCTGGTCGGCGGTCTCCTGCGCGGCCCGGTCGTCCTGCTGGTAGTTGACGGCCACGTCCGCACCCCAGGAGGCGAGCTTGAGCGCGATCGCGCGGCCGATTCCGCGGGAGCCTCCCGTGACGAGCGCGTTCTTCCCCTCCAGCGGCAGCGGCCGGTCCATCGATCCTCCGTCACCCGACGTCGAGCGCCGCGCCAACCTACGGCCCGCGCCGGGGGGTGTCAAGACGAACGCGGCTCCACGCGCGTCCACCGAACGCGGTACCGGCAGAACCTCTCTCCCTTCCCGCGACAGGGATCGAGGTGCTCGACGCGCACGCCGCGCGCGCCGAAGGCGCGCACGAAGGCCTCGATGAACCAGGGCGAGATCCGGCAGCCGGGCCAGGCGGAATCGTCCACGATCACCTCATTCGGCCCCTCCAGCACGACCTCGCGGCCGCCGAGCCGCGGCCCGCGGTTGAAGGCCTGGTAGAGGATGTTCGAGACACGCAACGCGTCGGCCGGCGATCGCGCGCCGGTCTCCTCCAGGATCTTCGCGCGGGCGTAAACCGCCCCCTTGATCGCCGCTTTCATCTGTTCCGGTATGCGCGCGACGAGGTCCTCCCACACGGGGTACACGGAATCGAGCGGGACCCACTCGCCGGGTTTCATGGCGCTGAAGCGCGCCACATCCTCTTCGCCCATGAAGCGCTCGAGGAACTTCATCAGCAGCTGGATGCCGTCGGTGGAGACTTCGATTGTTTCCAGGGGAGAATCGATCATGACGGCCCCGGACCGGGGCCCGAGCGAAGTGGGTGCTGCGCGGCGCTGGTGAGCGCCCGGGGCTCCGGGCCGGTTCGACTGTATCGGAGCGGTTTTCGGGGTGTCAAGCCGCCCCTCGACGCGGGCGACGCCGGTCGGCTATGCTTCGATGAAAGCCCGTTCCCGGCCCCGCACGTTCGGCCGGCCCGGCACGAGGAGCCTCGCTGATGAATCCCCCCGCCGACGGTCCGGTCCTCACCTGGTACTACGACTACTCGAGCCCCTACACGTACCTCGCGTCCACCCGGATCGAAGGGCTATGCCGCCGCTACCAGGCCACCCTCGAGTGGAAGCCGATCCTCGTCGGCGGAATCTTCAACGCGGTGAACCAGAGCGTGTACGAGTCGCGCAACACGCCGGCCAAGGTGCGCTACGGCGCCAAGGACGTCGCCGACTGGGCGCGCTACTACGGCGTGCCGTTCCGGTTCCCGTCGATCTTCCCGGTGAACAGCGTGAAGGCCCTTCGGGGCGCCTTCCTCGCCAACGACGCGGGCGTGATCTCCGTGTACTCCCACCGCGTGTTCCGCGCCTACTGGGCCGAGGACCGCGACATCGCGGACGACGCGGTGCTCGAGGATATCGCGTCGTCCTCCGGTCTCGACCCGCGACGCATGCGCGAATGGGTCGTCTCCGACGAGGCCCGGCAGCGGTTGCGCGCCATGACGCAGGAGG
The DNA here is from genome assembly GCA_041486365.1 of Thermodesulfobacteriota bacterium. GTDB lineage: Bacteria > JAUYMQ01 > JAUYMQ01 > JAUYMQ01 > JAUYMQ01 > JBGPLH01. The sequence continues at coordinate 3,922 of JBGPLH010000286.1, forward strand.
CGATCGATTGGGGCGCCTTCGGGTCGCCAACGTTCTTTCTGGGAGAAGACATGTACTTCGGCAACGACCGGCTCGTCCTCCTCGAGGACGCCCTGCGCCGCGCGAGCCTCCGGGACCCGCGACGGCCGGTGATCCGGCTCGCACACGCGGACAGAAAAAAGGAAGGACCCGAAGGTCCTTCCCTTCCCTTCCCTTCACCGATCTCGAAGTCTAGCGATTGACCGAGTTCCGACGACAGGTGACCCGCTGGCACAGCGTCAGGACGTCGCTGCGCACGTCCACGTCGCAGGAGGTCCAGCGCATCGTCCCGAAACTGTCGACCACTTTGAATTCGCCCCGGTAGCTGCCGCTTCCGTACTGGCGGCCATGCCAGGCGATATCCCCTTCCCGGTACCCGAGCTCGATCTGCCGCCGCGACGGATCGAGATTCATCTGCAGGTCGTCCTCCCGTCCGACGAAGCGCACTCTCGAGCCGTCGCTGCAATCGTCCCAGCTTCCCAGCGCGGTGTCCTGCCGGGCGGGCGCGTACACCGAATCGAGGCCCGCGCAGCCCGTCGTCGTGCCCGA
>JBGPLH010000287.1:0-4449 GCA_041486365.1 Thermodesulfobacteriota bacterium
ATCCAGGCCTTCAAGAAGGCCGGGGCGAAGGAGGTCTTCGACCGGGACAAGGTCGCGCTCGTCATGAGCCACTTCACCCCGGCCAAGGACATCCGGTCGGCCGAGCAGGTGCAGGTCTCACGGAAGTTCTCGCGCGAGTACGGGATCAAGCACTTCTACGAGGGCGGCGAGGCGGGGATCGAGCACGCGCTCCTTCCCGAGCTCGGCCTCGTGATCGCCGGGGACTGCGTCCTCGGAGCCGACAGCCATACCTGCACCTACGGAGGCCTGGGCGCCTTCTCCACGGGCGTCGGGTCCACCGACGTGGCCGCCTCGATGATCACCGGCGAAACCTGGTTTCGCGTGCCCGAGACCATGAAATTCCACTTCACCGGGCGGCTGGACGCATGGGTGGAGGCCAAGGATCTCGTGCTCACGGTGATCGGCGCGATCGGCGTGGACGGTGCGCTCTACCGCGCGATGGAGTATTCGGGCCCGGCGCTCGAGGGGCTCGACGTGGCGGGCCGTCTGACGATCGCGAACATGGCCATCGAAGCGGGCGGCAAGAGCGCGATCTTCGTCCCGGACGTGAAGACGCGGGAATACTGCTCGGCGCGATCGAGCCGCCCGGGCGTCTACCTCGACAGCGATCCGGACGCGACCTACGTCGTCTACAAGGAATTCGACGCGAATCGCATCGAGCCGGTCGTGGCGTACCCGTTCTCGCCCGAGAACATCCACCCGATCAGCGAGGCCGCGGCGGCGGGGATCAAGGTCGACCAGGCGGTGATCGGCTCCTGCACCAACGGACGGATCGAGGACCTGCGCGTGGCGGCGCGTGTGCTCAAGGGGCAAAAGGTCGCCCCGGGCATGCGCCTCATCGTGTTCCCCGCGTCCCCGCAGGCCTGGAAGCAGGCGCTCAAGGAGGGCCTCATCGAAACCTTCATCGAGGCCGGCGCCATCGTGAGCCCTTCCACCTGCGGCCCCTGCCTCGGCGGGCACATGGGCGTGCTCGGGCCCGAGGATGTGGCGATCTCGACGACCAACCGGAACTTCGCCGGCCGCATGGGACACCCGAAGGCGAGGGCCTACCTCTCGAACGTGGCCGTTTGCGCGGCGAGCGCCGTCACGGGGAAGATCAGCCACCCGGCCGAGGTCGTCGGGAAGGAATGAACTGATGGGAGGGCGAGGCGCGTTTTCAGAGTCGGCTCGCGCTTTCCCAGAGTCGGCCCTCCCTACGGTCGGGACCTCCGGGCGCGAGACCTCCGGCCAAGCCACTCCCCGGTGGAACGCGAGAGGAGAACGACCGTGATTCGCGGCAAGGCCCACAAATTCGGCGCGGACGTCGACACCGACGCGATCATCCCGGCCCGCTACATGGTCACGACGGACGAGGCTGAGCTGGCCAAGCACTGCATGGAGGACGCCGATCCGGACTTCGCGGCGAAGGTGAAGCCCGGGGACGTGATCGTGGCGGGAAAGAACTTCGGGTGCGGCTCGAGCCGCGAGCACGCGCCGGTCTCCATCAAAGGGGCCGGGGTCTCCTGTGTCATCGCGAAGAGCTTCGCGCGGATCTTCTACCGCAACGCCTTCAACATGGGGCTGCCGATCCTGGAGTCCGAGGAGGCGGCCGAGGGGATCGAGAGCGGGCACGAGCTGGAGGTGGATCTCGAAGGCGGCCTGATCCGCGACCTCACGATCGGCAAGACGTTCCAGGCACGCCCGATTCCGCCCTTCATGCAGACGATTCTCCGGGACGGCGGCCTCATGCCCCACCTGGCCAAGAAGATCGCGGCGGGCAGGACGACGGGCTAGACTCCGGTCCCGGTCGTGGCGAGAAGACCTCTTCGGCGCCCCGGCAACGGGGCGCCGTCGCAAGCGCGCGCGTCCAGCGCGGACGGCCACCACGGCCAGAGGGACTCACGATGCCACGACATCCGCTCATCGCGGTTCTCCCCGGAGACGGGATCGGTCCCGAGGTCGTCCGGGAGGCCGTGGCCTGCCTGCGCGACGTGTTGCCCGACGCCGTGTTCCAGGAGGCGCCGGTGGGCGGCGCTGCCTACGATCTCCACGGGACGCCCCTCACGCAGGACACGCTGGCGCTCGCCCAGCGGGCCGACGCGGTGTTGCTCGGCGCGGTGGGCGGGCCGAAGTGGGAGCCCCTGGACTACAGCCTTCGCCCAGAGCGGGCGCTGCTCGGACTGCGCGAGGCGCTGGGCCTCTACGCGAACCTTCGCCCCGCGGTCGTGTACCCCGCGCTGGCGGACGCGTCGAGCCTGAAGCGCGAGATCGTCGACGGCATCGATATCCTCGTCGTGCGGGAGCTGACGGGCGGGATCTATTTCGGCAAGCCGCGCGGGGTGGTGATGGAGAACGGCGAGCGCGTCGGGATCAACACGGAGCGCTACAGCGAGAGCGAGATCCGGCGCATCGCCATCTGCGGATTCGAGGTCGCGCGCCTCAGGAAGAAGCGGCTCACGAGCGTGGACAAGGCGAACGTGCTGGAGGCCACGGAGCTCTGGCGCGACGTGGTGACGCAGGTCGGAAAGGACTACCCCGACGTGGCGCTGTCGCACATGTACGTGGACAACTGCGCGATGCAGCTCGTGCGGGAGCCCCGGCAGTTCGACGTGATCGTCACGACGAACCTCTTCGGCGACATCCTTTCGGACGAGGCAGCCATGCTCACCGGATCAATCGGCATGCTGCCGTCGGCGTCGGTCGCGGGGCTCGGCGCGCCCGGCGGGCTCTACGAGCCCGTGCACGGGAGCGCCCCCGACATCGCGGGGCAGGGGAAGGCCAACCCGCTGGCGACGATCCTCTCGGCCGCCATGTTGCTGCGCTACTCGCTGGGGAAGGAGCCCGAGGCCCGGCGGATCGAGGAGTCCGTGGCCCGCGTGCTCGACGCGGGTCTCCGGACGCCCGACATCGCGCCCCGGGACGATCGCGCGGGCACGACGCTCGTCGGCACGGAGGAGATGGGCGCGCGCGTCCGCAAGGAAATGAAGAATCTCTGAGTCGGAGAAGACCATGTCAGCACCACAGAAGTCCTACAACGTCGCCGTCGCCGGAGCCACCGGCGCCGTCGGCACCGTGTTCCTGAACATCCTCGAGCAGCGGAATTTCCCGGTGAAGGAGCTGCGCCTCCTGGCGAGCAGCCGCTCCCTGGGGAAGACGCTCCCGTTCCGCGGGAAGCAGCTTCCCGTGCAGGAGCTGACGCACGACGCCTTCGCGGGGATCGACATCGCGTTCTTCTCCGCGGGCGGCTCGCGCTCGAAGGCGTTCGCGCCCTCCGCGGCCAAGGCCGGCGCGGTCGTGATCGACAACTCGAGCGCCTTCCGGATGGATCCGGACGTGCCCCTCGTGGTGCCGGAAATCAACGGCCCCGCCATCGCGGGCTGGAGGAAGAAGGGAATCATCGCGAACCCCAACTGCACCACGATCGTGATGCTCATGGCCCTGGCGCCAATTCACCGCGCCTTCGGCGCGAAGCGTGTCGTGGCCTCGAGCTACCAGGCCGTCTCCGGCGCCGGCGCCTCGGGGATGGAGGAGCTGGCGAAGCAGGTCCGGGCCTGGGCGGCGGGCGAGAAGATCCAGGTGAGCGCCTTCCCGCACCAGATCGCCTTCAACGTGATCCCGCACATCGACTCGTTCCTGGACGACGGGTTCACGAAGGAAGAGATGAAGCTGCTCCACGAGACCCGGAAGATTCTTTCAGACGACTCCATCCGCGTGTGCCCGACCACCGTGCGCGTGCCGGTCTTCACGGCCCACTCAGTTTCCGTGGCCGTCGAGACTGCGAAGCCGGTTACCGTGGCCCAGGCCCGCGAAGCGCTGTCGAAGGCGCCGGGCCTCCAGGTGATCGACGATCCGGACGCGCTGAGATACCCGATGCCGCTGGACGCCGCGGGACAGGACAACTGCTTCGTCGGCCGGATCCGAAAGGACCCTTCCGTCGAGAACGGCCTCGTCTTCTGGGTCGTCGGCGACCAGCTCCGCAAGGGCGCGGCGTTGAACGGCGTGCAGATCGCGGAAGCGCTGATCGAGAAGTACCTGTAGCGCTCCTCCCGAGTTGAGCGACAAGCCACCCCCGGTGGCTTCTCGTGCTCTTGGGGCAGCGCGGAGCGCGCTGGATTCCAGGATCCCGTCCAACATCCTCTTCACGGAGCCAGCGTGACCGAAACCCAACCCCGCCGCCGCCCCCTCGCCGGCGTGGAACCGATCGAGATCGCCCTTGTCGGCGCGACGGAGGCGGCCGGGCAGGAGGTGCTCGCGCAGCTCATCGAGCGCGACTTCCCGGTGCGGCGGCTTCGCGTGCTCGCGGGTCACGAGATGGTGACGGGGGAGGAGATAGCCTTTCGCGGGAAGGATCTGCGCGAGGAGCTTCTCTCCGAGAGCGTCTTCGAGGGGGTCGACATCGCGATCTTCGCCGCGGGCGCCGCGGACGCGCGCCGGTGGGGGAAGGCAGCC
>JBGPLH010000288.1:0-4425 GCA_041486365.1 Thermodesulfobacteriota bacterium
CGACGTCGTCGAGATCCGGATCGAGGGGATCGGCACGCTGCGCAACCCGGTCCGAAAGGACTGAGGAGCCCTTTTCATGCCCGACTTCTCGCTGGCCGACCGGCTGTCCCGCCTGCCGCCGTACCTGTTCGCCGAGATAGACCGCATGAAGCGCGAGGCCCTCTCCCGCGGCGTGGACATCATCGATCTCGGCGTCGGCGATCCGGATCAGCCCACGCCCGCCCACATCGTCGAGAAGCTCAAGGCGGCGGTCGCGGACCCGGCGAACCACCGCTACCCCTCCTACGAGGGCATGCCGCGCTTCCGCGAGGCGGTGGCGAACTGGTACCGGCGACGCTTCGGCGTGACACTCGATCCGGCGACGGAGGTGGTCTCGCTGATCGGCTCGAAGGAGGGCCTAGCCCACCTCCCGCTCGCCTTCGTGAACCCGGGCGACGCGACCCTCGTCCCCGATCCGGCCTACCCGGTCTACTCCATCGGGACGCTCTTCGCGGGCGGAGAGCCGATCCCGATGCCGCTGCGCGCGGAGAACGGCTTCCTGCCCGATCTCGATGCGATCCCGAAGGCGGCCCTCGCGCGTGCGAAGATCCTCTACGTGAACTACCCGAACAACCCGACGGCGGCGACGGCCGACGTCGCCTTCTACAAGCGTCTCGTGCAGCTGGCCTCCAAGCACGGTTTCCTCGTGGCTGCGGACACGCCGTACTCGGAGATGACCTACGACGGCTACCGCGCCCCGAGCTTCCTCGAGGCGCCGGGCGCGAAGGAGGTCGGCGTCGAGTTCCACTCGCTCTCGAAGACCTACAACATGACGGGCTGGCGCTGCGGCTTCGCGGTGGGCAACCCGAAGGTGATCGCCGGGCTGGGCAAGATCAAGACGAACGTCGACTCGGGGCTCTTCCAGGCGATCCAGGTGGCGGGCATCGAGGCGCTCGAGGGAGACCAGTCCTGCGTGGAGGCGATGTGCAAGGTGTACGCCGAGCGGCGTGACGTGTTCGTTCCGGGGCTGCGCGCCGCGGGGATCGAGGTCGAGACGCCGAAGGCCACGTTCTACGTCTGGGCGCGGGTTCCGGGGGGCGCCACGTCGGCCGCATTCGCGGCCCATCTCCTGTCGAAGACCGGAATCGTCGCGACGCCGGGGAACGGTTTCGGCCCCGCCGGCGAGGGCTTCGTCCGCTTCTCGCTCACCGTGGCCAGGGGGCGTCTGGCGGAGGCGGTTTCCCGGATCCGGCAGGCCGGGTTCTGATGCGCGGCTCTCGTGGGGCGCTCGCCTGCGCGCTCGTTCTCTCCGCGGCCTGCTCTTCGCGCATGCCGGGCGGGGGATCGCGAAGAGAGGGTCCCCTCACCTACGCCGGCCCCGCCGGCTGGGAAATCCGGGTCCTTCAGCAGCCTCCCCCCTACGGCCTCGCCCAGTACGTGGAGCCGCGGACGCAGGGGATCCCCGATGCGTCGAGAGGCTTCCTCCTCGTGGGGAAGGCGCGCGTCGGGGCCGGCTCGGATCCGCTGGGGCGCGCCTGCGAGGACCAGTGGACGACCGAGGCGGGGAGCGCGATCCCGCCCGTGGAGCGGCGGGCGCTCCGGGTGGCCCGCGGAGGCATGATGTGCGTCGGCTGGGAGGCGAAGCGGATCCTCCCCGACGGCACGTCGATGCGCCTCAGGACCCTCTGCGGCGCGCGCTCGGGACAGAGTGTCTATCTGTACCTCAGCGCTCCCGGCCAGAGCGGGCTCTATGAGCCCATGTGGGAGAATTTGCTCCGGCTGAACGTCGACCAGGAGTGAGACCGTGCGCCATCCCGTGGTGATTCTATCCACCATCGCGTTGCTCTTCGGGGGCTCGCCCCCGCCCCTCGAGCCGCATTTCCGCGCCGCTTCGCCCCGGGGCTGGGTCGTCGAGGGGCGGCAGGAGGGGCGCATCGAGTGGATGCGTTTTTCCGATTCAACGGAGATGGACGGCGAGGACTACGCGGGCAGCGCCATCACGCTCTACCGGATCGAGGTCGATCGCCGGCCCGAGGAAGCGGGCGATGCGCTCACGGGCGAGAAGCTGGACAAGCAGGGCGTCCGGGCGAGATCGCCCGTGGACCGATCCGTGAAGGGGATTCGCTGGCGCGGGTTCGAGGCCGACTACGCGAGCGAATCCGGGGGTCCGAGGCGCGAGAGCTATCTTTACGTCGCCCGGGGCAAGAAGACGCTCTACCTCTTCTGGGCGCGGGGCCCCTCGGGTCGCTTCCGCGCGGCTTCTCCGCTGATGGAGACGAGCCTCCAGAAGGTCTCCGAGGCCATCTCGGGGGACGAGCCGGAGCCCGAGGGGTCCGTGCCGGAGGTCCCGCGCGGAGCGCGGGTCGACGCTGAGATGGAGTGAGGATGCGCGCGTGGATCGCCATCGGCTCCAACCTGGGGGACCGGGTGGCCGTCTGCGCCTCCGCGCTCCAGGCCATCGCCGGGCTTCCGGAGACGCGGATCGAGCGCGTGTCGAGTCTCTACCTCACGGAGCCGGTCGGTCTTTCCGGGTGCGAGTGGTTCCTGAACGCCGTGGCCGAGATCGAGACGGGGCTGGACGCAGGCGAGCTGCTCGGCGCGCTGCTCCGGATCGAGGAAGCCCACGGCCGCGTGCGCGGCGGGACGATGAAGTCCCGGGTGCTCGACCTCGATCTCCTCGACGCGGGCGGCGAGCAGCGGGAGGATCCGCACCTCACCCTGCCCCACCCGCGTATGCACGCGCGGCGATTCACCCTGGCCCCGCTCGCCGAGATCGCACCCGGCTGGCGGCACCCGCGCCTGCGGGCCACGGCGCGGGCCCTGCTCGACACGCTGGAGGATCCGTCGCGGGTCGTCCGTATTGCGTCGCTCGCGGGCGCCGCGCGGCCTTCGCGGAGCGACTCCTGATGGGACTTCTCCGGCTCATCGCGATCGCCGTTCTCGCGTACATCGTCATGCGGCTCGCGCGCCGATTGCTCCAGGCGGGAGCGCCCCGGCGGGATCCCCGGCTCGACGCGCGCGCCCCAGAGGGCGCGGACCTCGTGCGCGATCCCGCCTGCGGCGTCCACGTTCCGCGCGACTCGGCGATCCCGGCGCGCGCGGGAGGCGAGGCACTCTGGTTCTGCAGCGAACGCTGCCGCGAGGCCTACGCGCGGGGCGAGCGGGCCTCGCGCTGACCCGGGACGCGCCACACCGATGCACGTAGAGCGGCCGGCCGGGAAATACGCTTGACACCCGACGCCGGCCCGCGCTAACTACAACGCTGCCGGGGCGCCCCCGCTGGGGAGCTTCGGCCCGCGGTCGATCCGGCAGGAGGTGTACAGTGAAGTTCTTCATCGACACTGCGAACGTCTCGGAGATCCGCAAGGCCGCGGAGATGGGCCTCATTCAGGGCGTCACCACGAATCCCTCGCTGCTCGCCAGGGAGGGTCGGGACCCCGTCGAGGTGCTCCGGGAAATCACGAAGATCGTCGACGGTCCGGTCAACGCCGAGGTGGTGGCGCAGGACGCGGAGGGCATGGTCCGTGAGGGGCTGGTCGCCGCGAAGATCGCCGACAACATCTGCATCAAGATCCCGATGACCCTGGAGGGCTTGAAGGCCATCCGCCGCCTCACCTCCGATGGGCTCCAGGTCAACACGACGCTCATCTTTTCGCCCATCCAGGCGCTCATGGCTGCCAAGGCGGGGGCCAACTACGTGAGTCCCTTCGTCGGGCGCCTGGACGACATCGCCACCGACGGAATGGACCTGATCGGGCAGATCCTCACGATCTACGACAACTACGGGATTGACACGGAAGTCATCGTGGCGAGCATCCGACATCCGATCCACGTGCTCGAGTCCGCCCTTGCGGGCGCCCATATCGCCACCATCCCCTTCAAGGTCCTGGAGCAGCTCGCCAAGCACCCGCTCACCGACGCCGGGATCGAAAAGTTCCTGGATGATTGGAACAAGCTGAAGAAGTAGGTATCTCCCCTGTAGCCTTCGTGCGCCGCGGGACGGCATCGTTCCGCGGCGCAGACCTTCGGCGCCCCCTGGGCGCGACTCCTTCCCGGCCCCCGAGGAGTCCGTTCATGCCGTCCCCGTCCGATGCGCGTCTCTCTCCTCGGATCCGCCCGAGGAGGAAGAAGAAGTCGGAATATCTCATCCAGTCGGTCGCCAACGCCCTCGACGTGCTGGAAGCTCTCGCCCAGTCACCCGAGGAAACAGGCGTGACCGATCTCTCCAGGCAACTGCACCTGCACAAGAACAACGTCTTCCGCCTGCTGGCCACCCTCCAGACCCGGGGCTACGTCGAGCAGAATCCGGACTCGGAAAACTACCGGCTGGGGCTTGCGAGCCTTTCGCTCGGCCGCGGCTTTCTGCAGCAGACCCGCCTCCTGCGCCATGCGCGGGAAGCGCTCGAGGAGATCGCGTCGCGGCTGGGCGAGACGGCGCACGTGGCC
>JBGPLH010000289.1:0-4424 GCA_041486365.1 Thermodesulfobacteriota bacterium
CGGATCCTGGGCGCCATTCTCCGCGGGCGGCTGTGCCGATTCCCGCCTCCCTCCGGAACGCCCCTGGCTCGCCTCTCCGGCCAACCTGTCCTGCAATGAGGACTGGAGCTTCGATGCTTCAGGAGTGCAAGCGTTGTGCCAAGCCAGAGCACGTTTCCATGCCGTCCTGAGCGCCACTCACGTCCGGGCCTCACGGAATCCACGAAGAACCATTGAACTGGCGCCGGTGTGGCGCGCTTCGGGGAAGCCCCCTTGGGGCCTGATCCCCTGGTCCACCCGGATGAGTTCCGGTCGGATTGATTCCAGCTTTTCCGCTCCTCCCTGAGATGTCAAAAAGGGCAAATTTTTTCCTAATTTATAACCTTTCCTACGCTTCCTGAGAGCCCATTCCGAATTTACCACAGACCTCTTCTCTGTCAACGCGAGGGGCCTGGCGGAAGGGGCTGCGACACCGTGCGAACACGCTCCGAAATTCCTGCACGCCGCTTGCGCCGAACTAACGCCCGCCGCTCTTCAGCGACGGATCCTTTTTTTTACATGCCCGCCCATTCGACGCGTTTACACCCCTGGCGAGCCTCATTTTCGTGACGCACAGTGACATCGCCCTACCACCTCTTGCACACTTCCCGACGATCTCGTCAAGAAAGTGACATTTTTCGGCGCTCCCGGACTCCATTCAGGGAGTGAGATGCGCCTGATCACGCAACCCGGGCGTCATCGTCACTCTTCCCCGTGAATCCACGATCAACGCATCAACTCCTGAAAGGGACCCCGCGAGCCGAAGGCCCTGCTCGACCCCCATGACGAAGATTCCCGTGGCCAGCGCATCGCCGAGCGTGCCGTCTTTCGTCACCACGGTCACCGACCGCGCACGCGATACCGGCCATCCGGTCGCCGGATCGAGGATGTGTCCGTAGCGCTTCCCTTTCACCATCATGAACCGCTCGTAGTCACCCGACGTGTGCACCGTGGTCCCGGCGGCGTCGAACCAGGCGATCGTCCTGCCCGGCGCCCGCGGGTGGCGAATGCCGATTCGCCAGGGGCGATCCCCGTCGCGCCCGAGGAGCCCCGTGTCACCCCCCGCAGTGAGAATCGCGGAGCGCACGCCGCGCGATCGGAGCACGGCGATCGCCCGGTCCACTGCGTACCCCTTCGCGATCCCCCCGAGTCCGATGCGCACGCCGGGCGCGTCGAGGAAGACCGTGCGCGACTTCTCATCAAGTCGCACGTGACGCCAGCCGACGTTCGCGAGCGCCTGCCGGATCTCCGGCTTCGAGGGCAGCCGGGGGTTGTCCCCGTCGATCCGCCACAGCGCGCCCACCGAGGCAACGGTGATATCGAAGGCGCCTCCGGTCACCCGCGAGGCGCCGATCGCCCGTTGGATGACCTCGAATACTTCCGGCGCGACGGGGACCGGCGCCTTCCCCGCTTCCGCGTTGATCCGGGCCACCTGGCTATCGTCCCGCCAGTCGCTCATCAACCGCTCGAGCCGCGCGATCTCGTCGAAGGCCGCGTTGATCGCGGCCTGCGTCGCCGCCTCGTCCTCGCCCCGCGCCTTGATATCGACGGGGGTCCCCATCAGGTAGCGGGAGCGGACGAAGACCTTCTCCTCCGCCGCCCGGGCTGCTCCCGCGCCCCAGGCGACGGCCAGCGCGGCCGCCAGGGCGGCCATGCGGCGCATCAGGACTCGCGCATGTTCACAAACTGCATGTGGATGCCCAGGTCCTCGACTTTGAACAGCTGGATCACGCCCTGCAGGTCGTCGATGCTCTTGCCGCTGACGCGGACCTGCTCACCCTGGATAGCGACCTGCACCTTCTTCTTGGTGTTCTTGATCAGCTTCACGATCTCCCGCGCCTTCTCGATGGGGATCCCCTGCTGCAGCGAGATCGTCTGCCGCGCCATGCCACCCGCCGCCGGCTCGATCTTGCCCAGCGTGATCGCCTTCAGCGAGATCCCGCGTTTCACCATTTTCGACTGGAGGATGTCGAGAACCGCCTTGAGGCGGAAGTCGGTTTCGCTGGTGAGGACCAGCTCGTGCTCCTTTTCCCGGAATTCGATCGAGGTCTTGCTTCCCTTGAAGTCATAGCGCGTCTGGATCTCCCGCCGCGCCTGCTGGATCGCGTTGTCCAGCTCCTGGAGATCGATCTTGCAAACGATGTCGAAGGAATGCATTCGGTTTCTCCCCGCCTTCTCTCAGCGCCCGCGTCCGGCGGGCGAAGTCATGTCGATCACGTCGGCGCCCTTGGGGGGTCGGAACACGAACAGTCCCGCATCCACTCCGACGTTGTCCCGCAGGCCTTCGAACCGGATCGCCGTCGTGTTTCCGAAAAGATCCGTGACCTCCGTCACGAAGACCCGATGGGTGCGCGGCTCCACGCCGAGCGCCACCTTGGAGAAGGTCGCCTGCTCGTCGCGGGGTACGAGCGCCAGGTAGCGGAGCGGGTCGCCCGGCCGGTGGTCCGGCCGGGCCCAGGATATCTGGAAGTCACGTTCGAGGTTCCCGAGCCCGGTGAGGAACGTGTATTCCACGCGCGCGGCGTCGAAGCCCTGGATGACCACCTGCTTGTCCGCCGGGACGTACTGCCAGAGTTTTCCGCGGTTGATCACGATCTCCTGCGGCTCGGGCGTCCGGTAGTTCCAGCGCATCTTCCCCGGCTTCTGGAAGAAGACGTCGCCACCGGACTTCTCCGCCATGGGGGCCGCCTGAACGCGGCTTTCCTGGACGAAGCGGGCCCGGAAATCGCGGATTCGATCATAGCGTGCCTGGATCCCGTCGACGAAGGCCCGGAGATCCGCCGGCAGCCCGGCAGCTCGCGCCGCGGCCGGAGCGTTTCCCGCGACGCCTCCCGTGACAGGGTGCGCGACGAGGAGAACCGGGAGAAGGAAGGCGAGGGCGCGGCGAGAACGGGTGGCCATGGGGTCCTTTTGAGGTCTAAGAGGCGCTTCCGACGCCGGCCCGTGGACCCTATTCGTAGCCGCGCTCGGACAGATCGCGCGCGATGACCTCCCGCCGGTTCGTCCCGTCCGCGGGCCCCACGATTCCCTCCCGTTCCATGCGCTCCATGATCCGCGCCGCCCGGTTGTACCCGACGCGGAGCTTGCGCTGGATGAACGAGATCGACGCCTGACGGTACTCGGTCACCACCGCGACCGCCTGATCGTACACCTCGTCCGCCTCGTCCTCCTCCTCCGGCTTCGCCTCCTCCTTCGCCCGGATGATCGACTCGTCGTAGGCCGGCGCCCCCTGATCCTTCAGGAACTCCACCACGCGCCGGATCTCGTCCTCTGAGACGTAGGCGCCGTGGATACGGCGCATCCGGGAGGTGTTCGGCGGCACGAAGAGCATGTCGCCCTTGCCGAGCAGCGTTTCGGCCCCCTGCTGGTCGAGGATCGTGCGCGAGTCGACCCTCGAGAAGACCTGGAAGGACACGCGCGTGGGGAAGTTGGCCTTGATCACGCCGGTGAGCACGTCCACGGAAGGTCGCTGGGTCGCCAGGACGAGGTGGATCCCCGCCGCCCGCGCCATCTGGGCCAGCCGCGTGAGCGATTCCTCTACCTCCCGTCCCGCCACCACCATCAGGTCGGCGAGCTCGTCGATCATCACCACGATATAAGGCAGGCGCTGCGGGAACTCGATCGGCACGCCGTCCACCATCGTGGGTTCGGCGGGGAGCTTCGTCCCCTCCTTCGCCTCCTTCTCCATCTTCCGGTTGTACTGATCGATGTTGCGCACGCCCTTGGCGGCCATGAGCCGGTTGCGCTCCTCCATCTTGTGGACGATTCCCTGGAGCGCGGCCGCGGCTTTCTTCGGATTCGTCACGACCTGCGTGAGGAGGTGCGGGACGCCCTCGTACATGGACAGCTCGAGCAGCTTGGGATCGACGAGCAGCAGGCGACAGTCCTCGGGGGTGCAGCGATAGAGGATGCTCATCAGGATCGCGTTCAGGAAGACCGACTTTCCGGTGCCGGTCGCCCCCGCGATGAGCAGGTGCGGCATGGACTCCAGCGGCGCCACGACGGGGGTTCCGAAAATGTCCTTTCCGAGGGCGAGCGGGAGCTTCGACCCGGTGCCCTGGAACTCCTGGCTCGCGATGATCTCCTTGAGGGAGACCGGCTCGCGATCCCAGTTGGCCACCTCGATGCCGATGACCGCCTTCCCCGGAAGGGGACCGGCAATGCGTACCGAGTCGGCACGCAGGGCCATCTGCAGGTCGTTCGCGAGTCCGACGATCTTCGAGATCTTCACGCCGGGCGCCGGCTCGAACTCGAACATCGTGACGATCGGGCCCGGGTTCACCTTGACCACGATCCCGTCCACCCCGAAGTCGCGGAGCTTCTTCTCGAGGATCTGGGAATTCGTGAGCAGCGTCTCCTTGTCGAGCGACGTACCCGTCCCGATGGGCGCGTTCAGAAACTCGAGC
>JBGPLH010000290.1:0-4416 GCA_041486365.1 Thermodesulfobacteriota bacterium
AGTCGAGCCCCAGCGCCGCGAAGGCGGCGTTGTGCATCGCGGGCGAAAGCGTGTGGGCGATCGGATCGCCGAGGATTCCGACAATGCGGGTCACCGCCCGGGTCCCTCCAGTTATCGGCCGCAAAGGCCGCGTGCTTGACCCCTTTTTGCCCTTTTCCCGCCGGAACGGGGGCGCGGGAAACGACGCCGCGGCGGGCACTTCGCCTGCCGCGGCCCACCACGCGGGGGAGCCCCCCGCCGCCCATCGGAATTCCCCGCCGTTTCGGCCCGCGCTACTGCTCAGGCTCCGTCGGTCCGCGCTGCTTGTCAGGCTCTGTCGGCCCGCGCTTCGCGCGGGACCTCCGGCGGGACCTCCGGCGGGCGTGGGCCGCGTGGACCTTGCGGGCGGCCTCGATGTCCTTCCGGATCTGGGCTACGAGGGATTCGGCGTCGGGGAACTTCCGCTCGTCGCGGAGACGGGCCAGGAGCAGGATCTCGATCGGCAGATCGTACAGGTCCCGATCGACCTCGAAGAGGTGGGCCTCCACGGTGCGCCGCGTGCCGCCGAAGGAGGGCGCGAACCCGACGTTCGCCACGCCGGGGATGAGCGCCCCCTCCCCTTCCGGCGCGCTCCCCCCTTCCCCGACGCGCCCGAAGATGGCGTACACGCCGTCGGCCGGGAGCAACTCGTTCTCCACGGCGATGTTCGCCGTGGCGACCCCCAGCGCCCTCCCGCGCCCGGCGCCGCGCTCCACACGTCCCTCCAGCGTGAAGGCGCGGCCGAGCAACCGCGCCGCGCCCTCGACCTGCCCGGCGGCCACCAGCCGCCGGATCCGGCTGCTCGACACCTCGGCGCCGTCCAGCGTCACCTCCTCGATCACCTGCACGCGGAACGAAAGGCGCGCCCCCAGCTCCTCGAGCGTGGCAAAGGAAGCCTCGCGACCCTTTCCGAAATGAAAATCATGGCCCACGTAGACCTCGTCGGGGCACAGCCGGCCGTACAGCACGTCTCGGATGAACTGCTCCGCGCTCTGGCGGGAGAACTCGGGCGTGAAGGGCTCCACGACGGTGACCGCGATCCCCTCGGCGGCGATCAGCGCGAGCTTCTTTCGGAGCGTGACGATGAGGGGCGGGCAACGGTCGGGTGCCAGGACGCGCTGCGGGTGGGGATCGAACGTGTAGCAGATCGACGTGCCCCCCAGGGCCCGGGCGCGGGCGATCACTGTGCTGAGGATCTTCTGGTGGCCGATGTGGACGCCGTCGAAGTTGCCGATGGTGACGACGGGAGAGGGGAGCCCGGAAGGGACATGCGCGCTGCCTCGGACGATCTCCATGAAGCCTCGACGGTGGTGTGGGAGAGGCCGAACGCCGATGCCCCGCTCGGGATCCCCGCGCCGTCCCGGGCAGGCGCGGCGGAGACGATCCGGGCCGAAAGGGCCCTGACGTGCCCGTTGTCGCGGGCGAAATTATACCATAGACTCTGCTCCCCGCCCGGAGGTCCCGAGCACAGCGAGGGCCGACTTTTAGATCGAGAGGTCCCGAGCAAAGCGAGGGCCGACTTTTAGATCGAGAGGTCCCGAACAAAGCGAGGGCCGACTCTTAGGTCGAGAGGTCCCGAGCGAAGCGGGGCGACACCGGAAACCATTGGGCCGATCAGATTCATCGGGAGCGATCCTTTGCGGATCCTGTCACGCTACCTCATCCGGGAGTTCCTGAAGTTCTTCCTCGCGGCCACCGCCGGCTTCGTCGTGATCTTCTACGTGATCGACGTGCTGGATCGCATGAGCGACCTCGTGCGTTACCGGGCCCCCCTGGGGGCTTCGGTCCTCTACTTCCTCTTCAAGGTCCCCCAGGTGATCTTCTACGTGATGCCCGTGTCCGTGCTCGTGGCCACCCTCTTCGTCCTGTCGATCCTCAGCAAGGACAACGAGATCCTCGCGCTCCGGTCCAGCGGCGTGTCGGTCCACCGCTTCGTGGCGCCCCTGATCCTCCTGTCGCTGGGCCTCTCGGCCTTCGCCTTCCTGAACAACGAGTTCGTCGTGCCCGCGGGGAACGCGCGCAGCGAGGAGATCTGGAAGGTCCAGGTGAAGCGGGAGTACAACGACGTCTTCTTCCGGCGGGACAAGTTCTGGTACCGCAGCGAGCACGCGATCTACAACATCCTGTCCTTCGACTACCTTCGCAAGACGCTGGGGCGGATCACGATCTACCGGATGGGGCCGGGCTTCCGGCCGATCGGGCGGGTGGATGCGCTGAAGGGGCAATGGAAGGACGGCCGGTGGCACTTCTACGACGTCGTGGCGCGCGACTTCCTCTCCGACGGCAGCGCCCGGGTGCGCTCGCAGAAGGAGATGGTGATCGATCTTCCGGAGACGCCGGAGAGCTTCAAGGTGATCGCGCCCGATCCCGACACGTTCTCCTACGCGCAGCTGGAGCGCTACGTGAAGAAGCTCGAGCGGGACGGCTACGATGTCACGAAGTACCTGGTGGATCTCCAGGCGAAGCTATCGACCCCGCTGATCTCGTTCCTCTCCTGCCTGATCGCGATCCCCTTCGCCCTGCGCACCTCCCGCGCGGGGCAGAGACCGCTCGGGATCTTCTTCGCGATCGCCATCGCGTCGGCCTACTGGTTCCTGCTGGCCTACAGCCTGGCCTTCGGACACAAGGGCACCCTCACCCCCATGGCAGCGGCCTGGATCCCGAACCTGATCCTCCTCGGCGTGGGCGGGCTCCTCCTGGTGAACGTGGAGCAGTGACCCGCCTCAGTCCTTCCGGTCCCGGTTCATGAAGAAGCTCAGGAGATCGATCGGGATCGGGAAGAGCGTCACCGAGTTCTTCTCCGCCGAGATCTCCACCAGCGTCTGCAGGTAGCGAAGCTGCAGCGTAACCGGGTTCTGGGCCATGATCTGCGCCGCGTCCTGCAGCCGCTGGGCCGCCTGGAACTCGCCTTCCGCCGCGATCACCTTTCCGCGCCGCTCCCGCTCCGCTTCCGCCTGCCGGGAAATCGCCCGCTGCATCTCCTGGGGCAGATCGATGTTCTTCACCTCGACCTGCGAGACCTTCACCCCCCAGGGGTCGGTGTGCTTGTCGAGGATCTCCTGGAGCTGCTGGTTGATCTTCTCCCGCTCGGAGAGCAGATCGTCCAGCTCCGATTCGCCCAGCACGGAGCGGAGCGTCGTCTGCGCAAGCTGGCTCGTCGCGTAGAGATAGTTGTTCACGATCACGGTGGCCTTGATCGGGTCGATGACGCGGAAGTACACCACCGCGTTCACCTTCACGGTGACGTTGTCCCGGGTGATCACGTCCTGCGGCGGCACGTCCATCACGATGATGCGCAGGTCCACGCGCACCATGCGATCCACCAGGGGAATGATCCAGCGGGGCCCCGCGAGCTTCAGGGCGGTCACGCGGCCCAGCCGGAACACCACGCCCCGCTCGTACTCGTTCATGATCCGGATGCCGCTGGCGAACAGCAGTATCACCACCACGATCAGGATTCCGATACCCGTCACGTTTCCTCCCTGCGCGCCGGGCGCACCCGGAGCGTCATTTCGCGCACCTCGGTCACTATCACCGGATCCCCCCTGGACACCGGCTCCTCGCTCACCGCGTTCCACCACTCGCCGGAGATGAAGACCTTCCCCTGCTCCCGGGAGACTTCCGTCCTCGCCACGCCCCGCGATCCCACCATCGCCTCCACCCCCGCGTGCTGCCGCGTGCGCATCACGCGGGTGACGCTCACCAGGATCACCGCCCCGAAGATCGCGAGGGCCAGCATCGCCGGGAAGAGTACCGACCAGAAGGAAACTCGCAGGTCCGATTCGGGCGTGTCGAAGAGCAGCATCAGCCCGAGCGTGAGGGACACGATCCCCCCGAGGAACAGCAGCCCGAAGCTGGTCACGAAGAGCTCCGCCACCAGCAACCCGATCCCGAGGGCCACGAGCACGAACCCCGCCTCGTTGAACGGAAGCACCTCCGCCGAGACGAAGAAGAGGATCAGGCAGAGCCCGCCGGCGATTCCGGGAAAGATGAGCCCCGGGTGGGTGAACTCCATGTAGAGCCCGAGGAGGCCGCCCAGGAACAGCAGCACGGCGATATTCGGTTGGGAGACCGTGTCGATCACGCGGTTGATCAGGGTCATCTCGTGATCGACGATGGGCGCGCCCTTCGTCCGGAGCGTCCGCTCGCCCCGCGGCGTCGAGACCTTCCTGCCGTCCAGCCGCGCCGTCAGATCCTCCGTGCCATCGGCCACGAGGTCGATCACGTGGAGCTTCAGGGCCTCGTCACTCGTGATCGAGGTCGACTCCCGGACCGCCCTCACCGCCCAGGCGGCGTTGCGGCCCCGCTGCTTCGCGATGGACGCGATGAAGGCGGCCGTGTCGTTCTCCGCCTTCTTCCGCATGTCGCCGCCGATGTCCTCCCCGCCCGCGCCCACCG
>JBGPLH010000291.1:0-4415 GCA_041486365.1 Thermodesulfobacteriota bacterium
CAGAACTTCCTCGTTTCGCCGCGCGTGAGGGGGCTCACGATCAACGCCATGGATTATCTCTATCTGGGCGGCGTGAGCGTCGGACGGGAGGGAAGCGCGTGACCCGCACGGTGCTCGGCCGCCTCGCGCTCGGCGTGGTCACGCTCTGGGTGGTGATCACGCTCACGTTCCTATTCTTGCGGGTCGTTCCCGGCGGCCCCTTCGATCGCGAGCGCAAGCTCCCACCCGAGATCGAGGCGAACGTGAAGGCGAAGTTTCACCTCGACGAGCCCCTCGCGGCGCAGTACGGGCGCTACCTCGGCACGATCGCGCGGGGGGATCTCGGGCCGTCCTTCAAGTACCTCGGCCGCTCGGTGAACGACGTGTTGCGCGAGACGTTCCCCGTGTCGGCGCACCTCGGACTTCTCGCCCTGGCCTACGGGACGGTGCTCGGCGTGGGCGCGGGCCTGGCGGCGGGCATGCTGCGCGGCAGGCTTCCCGACCGGATCGCGATGCTCGGGGCCACGATGGGGATAAGCCTCCCCGCATTCGTGGTGGGCGTGCTGCTCATCCTCCTGTTCGCCCACGCGCTCGGGCTCCTCCCGCCGGCTCTATGGGAGGGGCCGTCCTACACGGTGCTCCCGGCCTTCACGCTCGGGCTCGCGCCGGCGGCCTACATCGCACGGCTCACGCGTTCGGGCGTGCTCGACGTGATGAGCCGCCCCTACATCACCGCCGCGCGGGCGAAGGGCGTGGGTGAGGCCCGGCTCGCGCTCCGGCACGTGCTTCGCAACGCGATCCTCCCGGTGGTGACGCTCTTCGGGCCGCTCTTCGCCGATCTGCTCACCGGGTCCTTCGTCGTCGAGTACATCTACAGCATTCCCGGCATGGGCCGCTTCTACATCACGGCCGTGCAGAACCGGGATTACCCGCTGATCATGGGCGTGACCATCGTGTACGCGTCGCTCGTGATCCTGGCGAACCTCGCGGTGGACATTTCCTACCGCTGGCTCGATCCGCGCGTGAACCTCGAGAGCGGGGAGGCGGCGCCATGAGGGCGCTCCGGCTTGGCGATGATGGCGTGCGTGTGGAGGATGTTCCCGTGCCCGCGCCGGGACCCGGCGAGGCGCTGGTGCGCGTGCTGCGGAGCGGGATCTGCAACACGGACGTCGAGCTGGCGCGGGGCTACATGCACTTCCGCGGGACGCTCGGCCACGAGTTCTGCGGCGTGGTGGAACGGGCGGCCGACCGGTCGCTCGCGGGGAGGCGCGTGGCCGGGGAGATCAACCTCGGGTGCGGCGCCTGTGCCTCGTGCCGCGCGGGGGAGCGGACGCACTGCCCGAACCGGACGGTGCTCGGAATTCTCGGCAAGGACGGCGCGCACGCGCAGTTCGTGACGCTGCCCGAGCGGAACCTGCACGTCCTGCCCGAGGCGATCGCGATCGAGGCCGCGACGCTCATCGAGCCGCTGGCCGCATGCTGCCGGATCCTCGAGCAGCGGCCGATTGCCCCGGAGGAGTGCGTCGTTCTGGTGGGCGACGGGAAGCTCGCCTTCCTCGCCGCGCAGGTTCTTCGCGAGGCCACGCCGCGCGTGACCGTCCTTGGGAAGCACGATGCGAAGCTCGAGGCCTTCCGGGCCCTCGGGCTCGAGACGGCGATGTCCGGCGCGTGGCAGGGAAGGGCGGACGTGGTGGTGGAGTGCAGCGGATCGACCTCGGGGCTCGCGGCGGCCCTGGCCGCGGTGCGGCCCCGCGGGACGATCGTGCTCAAGACGACCTGCGCTGGGCCGGTGCCGCTGGACACGTCGCAGGTCGTGGTGAACGAGGTGACGGTGATCGGCTCGCGCTGCGGCCCCTTCGACCGGGCGATCGACCTGCTGGCGCGCGGCGCGATCGACGTCGGCCCGCTCATCGACGCCACGATGCCGCTCTCGCGGGGCGCGGAAGCGCTCGGGCGCGCCCAGGCGCCGGGCGCGAGGAAGATCCTGCTCGATCCGGGGGCGTGAGGACGGAATGGCCGATGCGACCGAAACGGTGGTGTCCCGCGGCCCCTGGCCGGAGGTCCTGTGGTCCCTCCGACGCAACCGCGCGGCGACCCTGGGGGCGCTCTTCCTCCTCGCCGTCGTGCTCGTCTCAGTGTTCGCGCCGCTCGTCGCGCCCTGGTCGCCGGACGCGCAGGACACGCGGAACGTCCTGGCCCCGCCGAGCGCCGCGCACTGGCTCGGCACGGATCGGCTCGGGCGCGATCTCCTCTCGCGGCTCATCCAGGGCGCGCGTGTGTCGATCGCCGTGGGCGTCGCGGTGGGATTCGCGGGGCTCCTGCTCGGGAGCGTTTACGGCGGGATTTCGGGCTGGCTCGGCGGGGGGATCGACAACGCGATGATGCGCGCCGTGGACGTGGCCTACGCCTTCCCGAGCCTGCTCCTCATGATCGCGCTCATGGAGGCGTTCAAGGCGATCCCGGCGCTCTCCCAGGGGCTTCCCGGGATCATCATGGCCCTCACGATCGTGGCCTGGGTGTCCGTCGCGCGCCTGGCGCGGGGGATCGTGCTGCAACTGCGCGAGGAGCCCTACGTCGAGTCGGCCCGCGCGCTGGGGGCCCGCGGCGGCCGCATCCTGATCCGGCACCTCCTGCCCAACGCGGTCGGCCCGCTGCTCGTGATCCTCACCTACCGGATCCCGATGGCGATCCTCGCGGAGTCGACGCTCTCGTTCATCGGCCTGGGCGTGCCGCCGCCCTTCGCCTCCTGGGGGACGCTGGCCTACGACGGCTGGACGGCGCTGCTGGGCTACCCGCACCTGCTCGTGTCGCCGGCGCTGGCGATCTTCTTCACCATCCTGGCCTTCAACGTGGTAGGGGACGGCCTGCGGGACGCGGTGGACCCGACGCTGCGGCGCGGGCTCTGATCCCGGCGAGCGGACGCACGCCACGCGCGGGAGTGTCGTATAATGGCGCCGGGCGAAGCCTACCCGAGGAGCGCGTCGTGAGCCGGTCCGCCCTCCGCTTTCTCCCCACGTTGCTTTTCCTCGCCGCGGTCGCCGCCTGCGGGCGAGGAGACCGTTCCGCCGCGGCCCCCACGCGCCCCAACATCATCCTCGTCACGATCGAATCGCTGCGCCCCGATCACGTACACTGCTACGGGTATGAGCGCGACACGACACCCGCGCTCGACGCGCTGGCGCGCGAGGGGATCCTCTTCGAGCGGGCCCGCTCGGTCACGAGCTGGACGCTCACGTCGCACGCCTCGATCTTCACGGGCCTGTACCCCGAAGCCCATCGGGTGATCCACCCCCACGACCGGCTCGACGATTCCTACGAGACGCTTGCGGAAGCATTGCGCGCGGCGGGCTACCAGACGGCGGGCTTGGTGAGCGGCCCGTTCCTGCGGACCGTGCACAATCTCAATCAAGGATTCGACCTCTACGACGACTCGGGCGTGCGCGTGACGAGCAGCACGTCGGCCGACGAGGACGTCACGAATCCCTGGATGGAGCAGCTCCTCGTCCGGTTTCTCCGGGAGCAACGCGACCCCCGGAAGCCTTTCTTCCTGTTCGCGTACCTGTGGGATCCCCATTACGACTACATCCCGCCGCGGCCCTATGACCGGATGTTCGTTCCCCCCGACGCCGAATCGATCGACCTGCGCGGCTACGAGAGCCGGAACGTGGTGAAGCCGGGGATCCGGCCCGCGCAGCTTCGCTACGTCATCTCGCAGTACGACGGGGAGATCCGCTGGACCGACGATCTGCTCGGGCGCCTGTGGGGGCGTCTTCGCGAGATGGGGCTCTGGGAAAACACGGCGATCATCGTGACGGCCGACCACGGGGAGGCATTCTTCGAGCACGGCGCCAAGGGACACAAGAACAGCCTGTACCCGGAGGAGGTTCGCGTGCCGCTCGTCATCAAGCCGCCGGGAAGGACGCAGGCGCGCCGTGACGGGCGGCTGGCGAGCCTCGAGCGGCTCTTCCCGACGGTGCTCGACCTGGCCGGGATCGAAGATCGCCCGCGGTGGCTCGATCGCTCGCTCCTCAGGCCGCGCCTCCGTCATCCGCCGCCGACGTTCTACTCGCTGGTGACCTCTCTATACGTCGAGCGCCCGGGGCGGAAGGATCTGGAGAGGCATTCGAAGAACTGGTTCGCGATCCGGGACGGGAACCTGAAGCTGATCAAGGTGCAGCCCGGCGGGCGGTGGGAGCTGTACGACGCGGCCCGCGACCCCGGCGAACGACGACCGTTGAGTCTTTCGAACCCCGCCTACGAGGCGCTGCGCCGGAAGCTCGAGGCGCACGTCGCGAAGATGGAGCGACTGGCGGCCAACTGGAGCAGGTCCGCGCCGGCGAACCTCGCGCCCGCGGACCTGGAGCGGCTCCGGGCGCTGGGATACGTCGGGGGGAAGAGCCCGGGGGAGGCAGCGCCCGTCACGGAGCCTCCCGGCA
>JBGPLH010000292.1:0-4399 GCA_041486365.1 Thermodesulfobacteriota bacterium
GCGCGCCTGCTCGACGACCTCGGGAGGCATGATCGGGGCCGCGAGACCGAGGGTCGCCTGCGCCGTCCATACCGTGAAGCGCTCCCGGTCCTCCACCGGCACACCGAGGATCCCGCAGATGATCGTCGAGGGCACCGGCAGCGCGAAATCGCGGATGACGTCCATCTCGCCCCGGCTTGCCACGCGGTCGAGGCATCCGTCGACCACGCGCTCGATCTCCTCGCGCCAGGCGGCCAGCGCCCGCGGAGTGAAGGCATGGCTCACGAGCCTGCGGAGTCGCGCGTGGTTCGGCGGATCCTGCTGGAGCATGAAGTTACGTTGTCCCTCGAGCCTCTCGTCCACTCCCGGCAGGATCCCGTCGGTCGTCCGCACCCCGCAGGGCACCTCGCCGAGAAGCCGCTGCACGTCGGCGTAGCGGAGCAGCCGCCAGATCCCCACCGGCGTCTCGTTCACCGGGTCGGCCTCACGCAGGCGGCGCAGCCGTGGGTAGGGGTCATCCCGGAATTCCAGATCGAACGGGCTGCACCCCTTCCAGGGATCATCCGGCAGCAATGTCATGAATTCTCCCTCTCTCTGCGGGCGAGCAGCTTCTCGCCTCAAGGCAAGGTTTTGGTCGGTCATTCGGAATCACGCGCGTCGATGGCGCTGAACGGTTCGGTTGCGCGCAAGGCTCCAGAAACGCGTCCTCAACATATCCGATCCCGGCTCACGCCCGTCAAGCCGCTCGTCCCGATCGGCAGGGCTCGCCGCGGCGCCTCAACGATTCGAACCGTCCTGGGCTCGCTCCAGCTCGTGTCGGAAAGCGATGTAATCCCGGGCGGTCCGGTACGGCGCCTCCACCATCGGCACGTGCCCGATCCCGCGCATGATGATCACACGCGACCGTGGAAGGGCCTGGTGCAGGATCGCGGCCGAGGAGACATCGAGGACGCGGTCATGGTCGCCCCAGACGATCAGGGTCGGCACCGTTAGCCCGGCCACCGTCTGCTCGAGCGGCACGGAATGCTTCATCAGCTCGTTGAAGATCTGCACATTGAGCCGGTAGTCGGCGACCTGTCTCTCGGCCAGCACCCGCTTGACCGGCGAGGGCATGAAGGGCGGCTTCTCCATCACGAAGTCCAGGACCTGGTCGAATTCGGCGACCGTGCGCGCGAACAGCGGGATCTTCTGCCCGCCGAGAAGCCGCTTCATCATCTCGCTCGGTTTCGCGCCGACGACGAGGGGCGGGTCCAGCAGCCACAGGCTGGCCACCTCACTGGGGTAGCGGGCCGCGTAGCTGGCGGCCAGCAGGGCGCCCATGGAATTCCCGCCGAAGCTCGCGCGGCGAATTCCGAGCGCACGGAGGAACGCGTGCAGGCGCTCGACCTGCGCGTCCACATCGTAGCGCGCGGCGGCCGGCTTGCTGCTCTCACCGAAACCCGGCAGGTCCACGGCGATCACGCGGTAGTTCCGGGCGAGGAGCAGCGAGACGTACAGCCAGTTGTCCTTGTCGGCGCCGATGCCGTGCAGCAGCACGAGGGGCTCGCCCTCGCCGCCGTCCAGATAGACGATGCGGAAGCCCATGACCTCGACGCTGCGCGTCTCGAGGCCCGCGGCGGCGTGCCCCATGGCGAGGATGACGGCCGCCGCCCGACGGGGCAGCCAGGCATAGACGCATGCCCCCGCGAGCACCAGCACCAGCACAACCCCGATCAGGATCCTGCGGACCATCACTTTCATTCCATGCCTCCCGAAAACCCGTTTGCCCGCGAGAGCCCTTCTCCGGGGCGGCTCTCGATCCGTCCGACTGCCCTTCCTTCGCAGCGCACGGGATTGTAATCACTACCTGCCAGAAGTACACTTCCTCTTGCGGCCTCACACGTTCGTGATGGACCCCGCGTACGGTCTACCGGATCAACGCGCCACTTCCCATCGAGCCCTCGCGGAGTTCGCCCATGCGCTTCCCCGAGCCCACGCCGCCGCCCTATGACCCCCTGAAGTGGCAGAAGCTGCCGTTCCCGGAGAAGTGCCGTCTGGTGTGCCAGGCCTGGGCGCTTCAGGGGTATGGCACGCCGATCCCCGTTTATGGCGTCTACATCGTCAAGATCCTGCTCCTGTACGTCGGAGGATGGTGTTTCTTCTGCTCCTTCACCCCGGGCCTCGGGAACGTGTTCTCGATCTCGTCCTGGTGGTTCGAGCCCGTGGCCTTCCAGAAGGCGCTGCTCTGGAGCATGGCCTACGAGGGGCTCGGACTCGGCTGCGGGAGCGGCCCCCTCACGGGCCGGTACTATCCACCCATCGGGGGATTTCTCTACTTCGCGCGGCCCGGCACCACCAAGATGCCGCTCTTCCCCGGTCTCCCCGTCCTGGGAGGTTCAAGGCGTTCGTATCTCGACGTCGGCCTTTATGTCGCGCATTACTTCTTTCTGCTGCGCGCCCTGACCGCACCGGAGCTCACGCCCTCTCTGTTCATCCCGACCCTGATCCTGCTCCCTTTGCTGGGCCTGGCGGACAAGACCCTTTTCCTGGCCTCCCGCGCCGAGCACTATTACTCGATGCTGGTCTGCTTCGCGTTCGCGGGGGACTGGATCGCCGGCTCCAAGGCGGTGCAACTGGCGGTCTGGTTCTGGGCCGCCACCTCGAAGCTCAACCGCCACTTTCCGTCCGTCGTCGCCGTGATGACCAGCAACAACCCCTTCCTCCGGTCGGAGGCCCTCCGCAAGCGCATGTACCGGCACTACCCGGACGACCTGCGCCCTTCCACCCTGGCGCGCGTGATGGCGCACCTCGGGACGGCGACCGAGTACAGCTTCCCCATCCTCCTCGCGTTCAGTCCCGGAGGCTGGCCCACCGCCCTGGGCCTCGCCGTGATGCTGGGCTTTCACATCTACATCACGAGCAACGTACCCATGGCGGTCCCCATCGAATGGAACGTGATGGTGGTGTACTCGGCCTTCTTCCTGTTCGGACACCACGTCGGCGTCAGCTTCCTGAGCGTGAGCTCCCCGCTCCTCGTGGGATACCTCGTCGTTGCGCTCGTCCTCGTGCCCCTGATCGGAAACTTCTTTCCCGCCTATGTCTCCTTCCTGATGTCCATGCGCTATTACGCGGGGAACTGGGCCTACAGCGTCTGGCTCTTCAAGGGCGACAGCTCCCGGAAGCTCGACGCGCACCTGACCAAGACGTCTCCGAGAGTCGCCGATCAGCTCCGGAGGTTCTACGACGAGAAGGTGATCATAGGCACCCTTGGCAAGATCATCGCGTTCAGGATGATGCACCTTCATGGCCGGGCTCTCCACACCCTGCTTCCCAAGGCCGTGGATAACATCGACGACTACGAATATCTGGATGGGGAGCTCGTGTCGGGCGTCGTGCTCGGCTGGAACTTCGGGGACGGCCACCTGCACAACCTTCAGCTGCTGCGCGCCGTCCAGGAGCAGTGCGGGTTCGCGGAGGGTGAGCTGCGCTGCATCTTCGTCGAGTCGCAGCCCATGCTCGGCTCCTCGATGGCGTGGACGATCGCGGACGCGAAGACCGGGGTCATGGAGCAGGGGAAGATAGCGATCGATGAAATCCTGGATCGCCAGCCCTACCCCCAGGACACGGCGGCGTTCGCGAAACCGGCGCGATGACCGAGCGCCACGACGCAGTGATCGTCGGGTCGGGGCCGAACGGCTTGGCGGCCGCCGTGGCGTTGGCCGGGGAAGGAGCGAGCGTCCTCGTTCTGGAGACCGAGGACGAGATAGGCGGGGGCACTCGAACGGCGGAGCTGACGCTGCCGGGGTTCCTCCACGACGTCTGCTCCGCGGTTCACCCGATGGGCCTGCTCTCGCCCTATTTCCGGACGCTCAATCTCGAAGCCCACGGGTTGCGGTGGATCCTTCCTCCGGCTTCCGTCGCCCATCCGCTCGATAACGAGCCCGCCGTCATGCTGTGGCGCTCGATGGACGCCACCTGCGCGGGTCTTGGCGCGGACGGGGAGGCTTATCGAAGGCTCTTCGAGCCGTTCCTTCGGAATCCCCACGGGCTGCTCGGCGACGCCCTTGGTCCGCTCGGAGTGCCTGGCCATCCTCTCCTCTTGCTGCGATTCGGTCTGCGGGGCCTCCAGTCGGCTGCCCGACTCGCCGGCCGCCACTTTCGCGAGACGCGCGCCAGGGCGCTCTTCGCCGGGCTCGCCGCCCACGCGATCTTGCCGCTCGATCGCCTGCTGACGGGCTCCGTGGGAATGATCTTCGCCCTCACGGGGCACGTGCAGGAGTGGCCCATCGTGGCGGGCGGTTCGCAGGGGATCCCCCGGGCCCTGTCCGCATGCCTCGGAAAGCTCGGAGGTCAGATCCGGACCGGCGTTCGCGTCACTTCGACGGGGCAGCTTCCGCCTGCCCGCGTGTATCTGTTCGACACGAGCCCGAACCAGCTCGCA
>JBGPLH010000293.1:0-4398 GCA_041486365.1 Thermodesulfobacteriota bacterium
CCGCCCGATCGCTACGGCGTGTACAAGGTCGTGACCGGCGCGATGACCGTCGTGAACGCGCTCCTCGTCACCGGCGCGGTGCAGTCGGTGTCGAAGTTCGTGGCCGAGGATCTCGGGCGATCACCGGAGGTCCACCGCAAGGCGCTTCTCCTGCAGGGCGCGCTCGGGATCGGCGCGTCGATCGTCTTCGCGGGAGCAGCGCCCCTCATCGCCGGGTGGCTGCGCGACCCGGCGCTCGTCACATTCCTACGCCTGGCGGCACTCGCGATAGCCACGTTCGGACTTTACGCGGTGTTCATGGGGACGATGAGCGGGCGGGGGCACTTCGGAAAGCAGGCCACGCTCGATTTCGCCTACTCCACGGCGAAGGTGGCGTTGATCCTTCTGGGCGCGTGGATCGGGAGCGTGGCGGGAGCGCTCGTGGGGTTCGCGGCCGCGGGGCTGCTCGTGGGAGTGCTGGGGCTCTTCTTCGCGGGCACGGGCCGTTCGGGACACGCGTTCCCGATGGGCCGGCTGCTCGGGTTCGCGGCGGGCGCGATGTCGTTCACCCTGGTGATCAACCTGCTGCTGCAGGCCGATCTGCTCCTCGTGAAGCGCTTTTCCCCCGCGGCGGCGTCGGATCTCCAGGCGGGCCTCTACTCCGCCGCCCTCGATCTGTCGCGCCTCCCCTACCAGGCGCTCGCGGTCCCGGTGGCGCTCGTTCTCCTCCCCGCGATCTCCCGCGGGATCGCGCTCCACGATCGCGCGGCCGCCGCGGCGGCGCTTCGCGGCGCGCTCCGCTACGTGCTGATCGGCGTGGGCCTGTGCGCGACGATTCTGGCCTCCAACGCCCTGCCCCTCCTCCTGGTCGTCTTCAAGTCCCACTATGCCCAGGCCGCCGTGCCGCTGCGCCTGGCGCCCTTCGGCGTGCTCGCCTTCTCGGTTTTCTACCTCTACGCCATCGCCCTCGTCGGGAGCGGACGCCCGCTGCACGCGGCGGCGCTCGGCGGCGTCACGCTCGTCCTCGACGTGATCCTCAACGTGTTCCTGATCCCCCGGTTCGGGCTCCTCGGCGCCGCCGCGGCCACGACCACCGCGCTCGCGGCGGGCGCGATCCTCGCCGCCGCCCACGCGCGCTCCACCCTCGGCGTGCCCTTCCCCTTCGCCACGCTCGCTCGGGTGGCGCTTGCCGGCGCCGCCGTCGCGGGAGCCTCCCACCTCTGGCCCGTCTCCGGCCCGATCGTTCTCGTTAAGGGCGGCGTGCTCACCGCGCTCTTCGCGGGGGTGCTCGTTCTGCTGCGGGAGGTCGGGCGGGAGGATTTGGAGCGCCTGCGGGCAATTTCTCGGGGGGCGGACTGATTGGCGGACCAGGCATTGGTCCCGCCTGGCTTCGCGCGTGCGATAGGGGAGTTTGAGCGCGAATCCGGAAGGCACCGGTGGGGCACGACATGGACGATCCCATCTTGAAGCTTCGCGGACTAGGAGCAGGTCAGTCCGGAGGAGAACATCCTGATGAGCATGTAAACCGACTTCGAGCGGATTGGGAAGACCCAGCGTCCCGCCAATCCTTCGTTCGCCATCCCCTCCGCGGCGTCCTCCTCGCCACCCTCGCGTCGGCGCTCTGGGGGCTCGCCCCGGTGGCGCTCAAGATGTCCTTCGCGGGATACTCGCCCGAGATCATCAGCCCGATCCGCCTCATCGCGGCCGCGACTTTGTTCCGGGCGCTCTCCGGCCCGGGCGGGCGGTGGTTCCCGCGCGATCGATGGTCGTGGATCGGGGGCGTGGGCCTGGGGATCGACTACATCCTTTACAACTATGGCGTCCGGTGGACCACGGCGGGCGCGGCGGGGCTGGTGATCAACGTGGAGGTCGTGGCGACGATCGCGCTGGCCATCTGGCTCCTGGGCGAGCGCCTCACGGCGCGGCGCGTGGTCGGCTCGCTGATCACGCTCGCCGGGGTGATCGGGGTGGCCACCGGGGGGGCCTCCCTCCGGGACCTCGTCGCGAGCGAGCACGTCGTCGGGAACCTCCTCGTCATGCTCGCGGGCATCTCGTGGTCCATCTTCGCCGTCGCGCAGCGCAAGGTCGCGCACGCACAGACCCTCTTCCGCCTGCTCACGCCGATCTTCTCGGTCGCGGCGCTCACGACGCTGCCGATGCTGCTCATCCCGGGCGCTCTCTCGGGGCCGGGCGGCGCCCTGCCCACGACCATGCTCGGAATCCTTATCCTCCTGTGCACCGCGGCCGTCTATCTGATCTACGCCCGCGCGCAGCAGCTCGTGGACGTGAGTGTGCTGGCGATCGTGCTCGCCGCGATCCCCGTCTTCGCGGTCCTGTTCGCGTGGCTGCTCCTGGATGAGCCCCTCACCCGCCGCGTGATCCTCTGCGGCGCGGTGATCCTTGTAGGCGTCCTCGCGATCGCCACAGAGCGGGAGCCGGTGCGGGCGGTGAGACCCGACGACGCACCGATGCTGGCACAATAATCAAGTATTGACAAACTTGATAATCATCTATATCCTGCCCCTTCCGATCGAAGGGGAGCCATCCAATGAACGAGAGAAGCCGTCCGGTTCACGAAGAAGTGCTGCGCACGGCCCTGCGCCTGTGCCAGGAACGCGGAGACTGGACTTTCACGCCCAACGAAATCGTTCGCGCCCTTCCCTATCTGAACGAAAGCTCGGTCCGCACGCACATCGTGAGCCGCTGCTGCGTGAATGCTCCGAAGAATCACCCTCACAGGTGGAAGTACTTCAAGCGGATAGCCCGGGGCGTCTATCAGATCGAGCCCGAGTATCGAAGTTCGGCTGACAGGAAGGAGGCTTCGGACGTCGATGCCGCGCGCGTCGCGGAGACAGCGGCGCGCTACGCGGAGAGGACGCGCAGGCCCGCGAGCGACTCGATTCATGTGATCGTCGCGCGTGGCGAGAATTACTACGTGGCGGACTGCATGGAGATTGCCGTGGTGACCCAGGGTAGAACGCTCGATGAGCTCCTGGCGAACCTCAAGGAGGCGGTCGCGCTCCATCTCGAAGGCGAGAATCCGTCCGACTTCGGTTTGACCGAGGCTCCCCGCCTCGTCATCACTTACGAGACTCCCGCCTTGACCGATGTCCCCTAGGCTCAGGCGGCTCTCCGGGAAAGAAGTCCTGCGAACCCTGGCCACCTTTGGCTTCGAGGTTGCTTCCATAAGAGGAAGTCACGCCAAAGCGAGGAGAATTCTTCCGGACGGCTCCAGACAGACGCTCACGATTCCGCTTCACAAGGAACTGGACGCAGGAACCCTCGCATCCATCTATCGACAAGCGGCCAACTTCATTCCTGTCGAACGGTTGAAGCCCTTCTTCTTCCACCGCTGAGCATCACCCCTCCTTCCGCGCCACCACCTGCACGAACCCCGCGTACCGACGAAGCGGCGAGTCGCAGAGGGCGCGCTCAAGGAAACCGAAAACCCGGCGCGCGACGGGGAGGTTGTGCACGACTGCGGCCAGCGTGACGATCCGGATGCCGCGGCTGCCGATGATTCGCACGTTCGACGGGAGGGCGGCGGCGAAGCTCTCGATCGTGTCGTAGCGCGTGTAGACCTCCTCGTCCGTGACGCCCTCGGCCACCGAGGTCGGCCGCTTCCAGCGCTTCACCAGGGCGCGGAGACTGCGGCGGTTGTAGAACTCCAGGATCAGGTGACCGCCGGGCCGCAGGAGGCGCGTCATCTCCGCGAGCGCCGCCCGGAGATCCCGCACGTGCGGCAGCACCTTGAATGAGCACACCACGTCGAAGCTCTCCGAGGCGCAGGGGATCGACGTGGCGTCGCCCTGCGCCACGCGCAGCCCACGCCCGCGGGAGCGCCGCAGCATTCCCGCCGAGAGATCGACGCCCATCGCGCGCCGGGCTTCCCGCGCGACGTCCTTCAGGATCAGCCCCGTCCCGCAGCCGACCTCGATCACGTCCTTCCCCCGCGCGTACCGGAGCACGAGGTCCACCGTCAGCGCGTCCACCAGCGCGTGGTACCCCGACTCGCGCCCGTGCTCGTAGCGCTCGCTGAAGGCGTCGTAGTAGCTCCGGTTGTCCTTCAGGGCTTCCTCCCTCATCGTCTCGCCGGCGCGAGATCGTCGTAGAGGTTCGCATAGGCCTCCGCGACCCGGCGGATATCGAACTCCTCCTCCACGAGCCGCCGGGCCGATCGCCCCAGCTCGGCCCGCGCGCCATCGTCGCGGAGGAGGTCCGCGACCACCTCGGCCAGCCGCGTGACGTCGCCGTGCTTCACCGCGATCCCGCCGCGCCCGCCCTGGATCGTCTCCAGGAGCGGCCGCGAATCGCTCACCACCGCGGGCCTGCCCATCGCCATGTGCTCCAGCAGGACGAGCGGCATGTCCATCTTCGCGTACAGGCGCTCGACCGGCATGACGGAGAGATCCGCCAGCG
>JBGPLH010000294.1:0-4309 GCA_041486365.1 Thermodesulfobacteriota bacterium
ATCATGGGGCCCGAGGCGCTCGTGGACGCGGCCGCCGTCGTCGCCGGGTTCAACTCGGTCGATCGAATCGCCGACGCGACCGGCATCCCGCTGGACGCCGATCTCGAAATGATGAGCGCCGGCGTGCGGGCGGAGCTGGCGCTCGAGCGCCCCTCCTCCGGTTCCCTCCCCGCGGAACGATGACATGGCTGCGTTGCCGCGCTATTGTGGCGATGCCCACGGAGAGATCGCGCCGCCCGGAGCGTACAACCGCCCCGCACGGAACGCGTTCGACGTGGGGTTTCGTTGGTCTCCGGTCCTGTCCATGACGAGCCGGCGCTCCCTCGACGCCGGTGCCTCGCGCTGATCCTCGCGGCCGTCGCGCTCGGGAGCTGCATCCCCTTCGGTGGTGCCACTCCGCTCGATCGCGCTTCGCTCCGGCCGGGAGACGCCTTCCACAAGATTCGCGTCGGCGACCGCCTCAGGAACTATCTCCTCCACGTGCCTCCGGACGGGGCCGGGGGTCCGCCGATTCCTCTCGTGATCGTCATCCATGGCACGCGATCCACCGCGACGCTGATGCCGAAGAGCACACGGATGAGCGAGGCCGCAGATCGCCGGCGCTTCGATGTGGCCTATCCGATGGGCACCGGGAGCTTCCCCTTCGCGTTCCACACCTGGCACACGGGACGCTGCTGCGGCTACGCGCTGGACGCGAAGGTGAAGGACGTCGACTACATCCATGCGCTGATACTCGAGCTGGTGAGTAAGGCCAACGTCGATCCCGACCGCGTCTTCGTCACCGGCTTTTCCGATGGCGCCATGATGACTTTCCGGCTGGGATGCGATCTCGGCGGGGAGATCGCGGCGATCGCGCCGGTGGGCGGGCGAATGCCGGATCTCACGTGCCGGCCTGCACGGCCGATGCCGGTGATCGCCTTCGGCGGTACGGATGACGACCAGCTTGCGAACGACCATGACCGCTACACCGACGAGCGCTCCCGGCCCTACGCCTTCTCGCTGGGTGCGTCGATCGATTTCTGGGCGAAGGAGGATCGGTGTTCCCGCGGGCCCGAGCACTCCCGCGTGGGCCGGCACGATCGGATCGCATACCGCGGATGCGCCGCCGGATCGGACGTGGTGCTGTACTGGGTGAAGGGGGGCCGCCATGCATGGCCCGGGGGACGCAGATCCTGGCTCTTCTCCGCGAAGCCCGCGAACGACCTCGACGCCACGGAACTGATCCTCGACTTTTTCAACAGGCATCCTCGCCCGGCCGCCGATCCTCTCGCGCGGGCGGGACTCCCCCGCCCGTGATCCGGCACAAGTCCGTTTACGATCCCATCGACTCAGCCAAGGATGGCTACCGGCTCCTCGTGACGCGCCTGTGGCCGAGGGGCGTGCGCAAGACCGCCGTCGATTCCTGGGATCGCCGGCTCGGCGGGCCGGTCGAGCTGCTCCGGAAGAAGAAGGCCGGTAAGCTCACGAAGGCGGAGCTACGGAAGGTCTACCTGGCGTCCCTGGACCGGGACGCGGTGGATGACGCGGGCGCGCTCGCGCGGGAGGGCACGATCACGCTCCTGTGCACCTGCCGGGATGATCTCTGCCACCGCGTGGTGCTCGCCGGCATTCTGGAGCGTCGAACGAAGCGGGGCGCGCGGAAGGAGTAGCCGAGGTCCGCCCGCCGGGAGTCTCCGGCGGAATCGAAACGCCCGGAGGTTCGCGCCTCCGGGCGTCGTTCATGCGAGCCGTTTGTCGATTGGATCTTGTCGGCCCCCTCTTCGAGGGGGACCTTCGGTCAGATCTTATCAGCCCCCTCTTCGAGGGGGACCTCCTGTCAGATCTTGTCGGCCCCCTCTCCGAGGGGGACCTCCTGTCAGATCTTGTCGGCCCTTGCTTCGCTCGGGACCTCCGGTCAATTCACGCGGCGCGTCCTGTCCTTCCAGTAGGGCTCGCGCAGCTCGCGCTTGAGGACCTTGCCGGAGGGGTTCTTCGGAAGGGACGCCACGAAGTCCACCGAGCGGGGGCGCTTGAAGCCGGCGAGCTTCCCGTCGCAGTAGGAGATGACGTCCCTATCCGTCGCGGTGGCACCGGGCTTGAGCACTACGATGGCTTTGATCTCCTCGCCCCATTTTTCCGAAGGGATGCCGATGCAGGCCGCGTCGGCGACGGCGGGATGCGTGAAGAGCACCTCCTCGATTTCCCTCGGGTATACGTTCTCGCCGCCGGAGACGATCATGTCCTTCATCCGGTCCTTGATGTAGATGTACCCGTCCTCGTCGAAGCAACCCATGTCGCCGGTGTGCAGCCAGCCGCCCTTGAGCGTCTCCGTCGTGGCCTCGGGCATCTTCCAGTAACCTTGCATGATCTGATCGCCCCGCCCGATGATCTCGCCGACCACGCCCGTGGGGCAGTCGTTCCCGTTCTCGTCGACGATCCGGACCTCCGTCCCGAAGATCTCCCGGCCGCAGGACTCGAGGCGGCGCACCTTCTCCGGCGGGCCGTCGAGCACGTGGTCCTCCGGCATGAGCTGGGTGAGCACCGCCACGGATTCCGTCTGCCCGTAGCCCTGGAGGAAGCTGCACTTGAAGACCTGCATCGCCTTGCGCAGGACCTCGAGCGGGATCGCCGAGGCGCCGTAGATCACGTACTTGAGCGTCCCGAAGTTCACCTTCTCGATCCCCGGCATGTTCAGGAGAAACAGGATCATCGCCGGCACGAGGAGGGCGTGGGTCACGCCCTCGCTGTTGAAGGCCTGGATCACCTCCGGCGGGATGAAGTCCTTCTTGATCAGCACGGTGCCGCCCTGGGCCAGCGTGGTCACGCTCACGATCATCGCGGCCGCGTGGTACAGCGGCGCCACGATGAGCGCCTTGTCGCCCGGCTCTGACCGGAAGCCCATCCCGGTCTGCACGACGTTGCTGACCAGGTTCCGGTGGGTGATCATCGCCCCCTTCGGGCGCCCGGTCGTGCCGCTCGTGTACATCTGCCAGAGGAGATCGTTCTCGTGCACGTCCACCTGCGGCTCGGCGGGTGACGCCCCGGCGATCAGCTCCTCGTACTCCCGGTAGCCCTGGTGGGATCCGCCGATGCAGACGGTGTGGCGGATGTTCGGCAGGAGGTGCTTGATCTGGGCGATCGTGGCGACGAAGTCGTCCGCCACGATGAGCGCCACGGCCTCGCTGTTGTTGATGATGTACTCGAGCTCCGCGGGCGTGAGGCGGTAATTGAGGGGCACGGAGACGGCGCCGATCTTGCCGTTGGCGAAGCAGAGCTCGACGTACTGGTTGCAGTTCTGAGAGAGCAGCGCCACGCGCTCGCCCTTGCGGATGCCGAGCTCGTGCAGCGCGTTGGCGGCCCGGTTCACCCGCTCGCTCATCTGGGCATAGGTGAACTCCTTGCCCGCGTAGGTCATGGCCACGGTGTTCGGGCGCAGTCGCTTCTGGTGTCGGATCAGGTCGCCGGCAAGCATGGGGGATCTCCTTATCGCAACGCGGGACCTCCGGGGGGGACCTCCGGGGACGGGAACGAATCCCTCCGGGAGCGGGAATCCCCTTATATAGGAGGCCGGAGGGGCGATCAAGGCGGCGCCTTGCGGGATCGGCGGCGAGGCCGCTATAACGGGCCACCCCGTGAGGCGCCCGGGGCCTTCTGTCCGAGCGGGAAGCGATGGGACGACTCTCGAAGCTCAATCTCCACAAGCGTCTTTCGAAGTCCGAGTACGAGGACAAGCGAAGCCGCCTGCAACTCGAGCTGTTGGGGGCCCAGCAGGCGCTCCGCGACTCGGGCCGCTCCGTCGTGATCGTGTTCGAGGGCTGGGACGCGGCGGGGAAGGGGGGCGCGATCAAGCGCCTCGTGGAGCGCCTCGATCCGCGCGGCTACCGGGTCGTGCCGGTGGGGGAACCGTCGGAGGAGGAGAACGCGCGCCATTTCCTCTGGCGCTTCTGGAAGCATCTCCCTCCGCGAGGACAGATCACGATCTTCGACCGGTCCTGGTACGGCCGCGTCCTCGTCGAGCGCGTCGAGCGGCTCACCCCGCGCGAGGTCTGGCGCGCCGCCTACGACGAGATCAACGCCTTCGAGGAAGGGCTGGTGCGCGACGGGTCCATCCTGCTCAAGTTCTGGATGCACTTGAGCAAGGACGAGCAGCTCCGCCGGTTCCGCGAGCGCGAGTCGAACCCCTTCAAGCGATGGAAGATCGGCGTCGAGGACTGGCGCAACCGGCGCCGGCGGGGGAAGTACGTGGAGGCCGCGGAGGAGATGTTCGATCGCACGGACACCGCGCGGGCGCCCTGGCGCCTCGTCGAATCCGAGTACAAGTGGGTCGGGC
>JBGPLH010000295.1:0-4306 GCA_041486365.1 Thermodesulfobacteriota bacterium
AACGGATCATCCATGCACGCCACGCGGCTCGCGTTCCTCGTCGCCGACGGGGACGAGGCGTTCGCCGGGCAGGTAGCCCGGGACCTTCGCCGGGTTCATCCCTCCGCTGAGATCGATCTCGTGACCGGCGGCGACGCGTGCCTCGCGCGCGCCGCGTCGCGCCCCTACGACGTGATCCTCGTCGACGATCGTCTCGCCGTCGGAGGCGCCGCGGCCATGCTCGAATCGCTCGCCGGGCGCGAGGACGCGCCCCCGGTGATCGTGCTCACCGCCGCTGGCTCCGGCGAGGCGGCCCTCGATCTCTTCCGGCGGGGCGCGGCCGACTGCCTCGTGAAATCGGCCGACGGCCTGCCGGCCCTCTCGGCGCGCGCGATGGATCTCGCCTGGAGGCACCGCGCCCGACGGGAGGGCGAGGGGCGGATCCGGGAACTGCGGACCTTTGGGGAGCGCGTGATCGAGAGCATGCCGACGGCGCTCATCGTGGTCGATGCGCGTGACCGCGTCGTCCTGGCGAACCAGGCCTTCTGCCGGACGCGCGGCCTGTCGCGCGCGTCGATCCTGGGCCTTCCCGTCGCGGCCTGCCTGCCGTCCGATCTGCTCGATGCGGGGGGTCTGCGCCGAGCCCTCGATCACGTGCGCCGAACGGGGGCCGCGGCCCGGCTCCACGGCGTCGTGGACACGACGGATCCGGAGCGGCCGAGAACGCTGCACATCCAGGTGTCCCCGCTGAACGACGGGATGGATGCCGGGGAAGGGGAGAGGCTCCTCGTGATCCTCGAGGACGTCTCCGAGAAGGAGGCGCTCGATCGCGAGAACCGGAGGACCCGGGAGTATCTCGAGAGCCTCGTCGAATCGTCGCTCGACGCGATCCTCACGACCGACACGCGGGGCCGGATCGGCTTTTGCTCGCGGGCGGTCACGGATCTCCTCGGATACGCACCCGGGGAGATGCTCGGGCGGCCCATCGCCGCGTTCTACGAGCGGGGCGTGGATGAGGCGCGGGCGATCATGGAGGCCCTGCGCCTACGCGGGAAGCTCGCGGCGCACGAGACGGAGTTCCGGGCGAGGGACGGCCGCCGCGTGCCGGTGATGCTGAGCGCGTCGCTCCTGCGGGATCACCAGGGACGGGTGATCGGGACGGTCGGCATCTCGAAGGACATGTCCGAGCGCAGGGCCGCGGAGCGAAAGATCCGCGCGCTCAAGGAATTCAACGAGAACGTGCTGCAGAACCTCCGAAGCGCGATCCTCGTGACCGGCAACGACGGGCGGATCGTCTACGCCAACCGCGCGGCGACGGCGATGCTCGGCTACACGGATGCGGAGATCCTCGGGCTCGACGCGGGCGGCATCTTCGTGGCGGGGGAGGACGGTCCGGCGCTGCTCCTGCGCACGATCGCGGGGCGGGAGACCTTCCGGGGCGCCGAGACGATCGCGCTCACGAAGGGGGGCAAGCGCCTGCCCGTCGGGCTTTCCACCTCGATCCTCTCGGACGCCGCGGGGGCCGCCCAGGGGGCCATCGCGATCGTGCAGGACCTGTCTGAGATCCGTGCCCTGCGCGAGCAGGTCTTCCAGTCGGAGAAGATGGCGGGCATCGGGCAGCTGGCCGCAGGCGTGGCCCACGAGATCAACAACCCGATGGGGTTTATCCACGCGAACCTGACCCGGATGGCGGAGTATGTCGCCGATCTGCAAAGGGTCTTCGGCCTGTATGAATCGCTCCGCAGGGCGGTGGCCACCGGCGACGGCGAGCGCGTCCGGGAGGCCTTCGAACGCGTGGCCAAGGAATGCGACGCGATCGACGTGCCTTTCCTGCTGGACGACCTCGCGAAGGCGGCCGCGGAGAGCTCGGAGGGGGCCGAGCGAATCACCCGAATCGTCCGGAACCTCCGCGAGTTCTCCCATCTTGATCCGGCCGAGCGTGAGCCTGCCGACATCCACCAGTGCATCGACGGCGCGGCCGGCATGCTCCGGCCCATGCTCGGCGATCGGGTGGAGCTCCTGCGGGAGTACGGCGACCTTCCGCCGGTGCGCTGCTACCCCCTGCTCCTGGGCCAGGTGTTCATGAACCTGCTCGTGAACGCATGTCAGGCGATCGAGGGAAGGGGGTCGATCCGGGTGCGCACCCGCGCCGAGGCGGGGCGGGTGGTGATCGCGATCGCGGACACCGGTCAGGGGATCGCGGCCGACCACCTCGACCGGATCTTCGATCCGTTCTTCACGACGAAGGAAGTCGGCGTGGGAACGGGGCTGGGCCTCTCGACGAGCTACAACATCATCCAGCGGCACCGCGGAAGGATTGCGGTGCGCTCCGAGCCCGGGCGCGGGACCCTCTTCACGATCGAGTTGCCGATGGGCTAGCAGCGGGCGCGGCTTGTGCGGCCCTCAGGAGGTGCCCGGCCGGGGGGCCGGCTCACGGTAGCGTCTCAGGTAGGCGAGATCCTTGTCCTGGGTGTTCTTGGCGCCTACTAAGATGATCCGGATGCGCCCGCCTTCCGCGTGGCCGTAGTAGATCCGTCCCTTCGCGCCGAACCCCAGCTCGTACACGTTTCCGCGCTCCAGCCCGCCGACCTTTCGCCGGATGGGGAGATTCTCGTCCCGATCGTGCAGGCGTTTGATCGCTTCCTCCGCACGGAGGATCGCATCATCGTCTCCCAGGTTGATCAGGTCCGCGATCACCCGGTTCTCGAACTCCATGTTCTTGTAGAGGATCCGGAGCCGTCGCTCCAGCAGGTCTGCCTCCCGCGCCCGTGCCCGGGGAACGGGCTTCTGCTCGCGGGCCTGGATCTTCTCGCTCAGCTCATGGATCGATTGCTCCTGCCGGTCGCGCTCGCCCTGCGCCTCCCGCAGCTGCGACTCCAGGCGCTCGAGCTCCTTCTCGAGCTCCGTCGCGTCCTCCCAGCTCCAGCCCCCGAGCCGCTCCTCGAGCCGCTGCTTCTCCCGCTCCAGATCCCGGATGCGGCTGGCCTGCTCCCCCTCGTCGCGCACCGCCTCGCTGAGGCGCGCGCGCACGCGCCCGAGCTCGCCTTCGATGGTGGCCACCCGCTCGCTCTGCTCCCGCTTCATCTGTTCTGCCAGGGCGAGCTTCTCCTCCTCCGAGGTGCGCACGAATCGTCCGGCGAGGACCCAGAGGAGCTGCAGGAGTCCGAAGAGGTACAGGACGAGGATCCCGTTGGCGAGCCACGTGTTGTTCCCGATCGCCACGTGGACGTCGATCACGATCCCTTCGCGCAGGAGGCGATAGTTCTCCCGCGCGAGCACCTCGCGGTCCACCGCGGCGGGGCCCGGGGCTTCGGCGCCGGAGACGCCCGGAGGCGAAGCGGGCGTCGCGACGGTGTCCGTCGGGAACCACTCCCTCACGCGGGGGTACAGCAGCTCTCCCCGCTGCGTCTGGACCCGGATCGAGAGGTCCAGGCCGAGCCGGACGAGCGTTCTGAGCCAGGGTCGCGCGCGGACCTCCTCCACCCGGTCCTTGACGAACTCGTCATAACGGACGCCGCCCGACAGGAGCTGCTCGGACTGCGCCATCACGGCGCGGGAGAGCAGGGTGCCCAGCCGGTGGCGGACCAGCAGCTCGCCCCCCCGGAGCGTGAAAACGTAGAGGAATACGAACCCGAGGATCGCGAGCGTGATGGAG
The DNA here is from genome assembly GCA_041486365.1 of Thermodesulfobacteriota bacterium. Classification (GTDB taxonomy): domain Bacteria; phylum JAUYMQ01; class JAUYMQ01; order JAUYMQ01; family JAUYMQ01; genus JBGPLH01. The sequence goes on from JBGPLH010000295.1 coordinate 3,635, forward strand.
CGGAAGGAAAATTCGCGCATGGAGGCCACGGACCGAGCGCCGCCGGGAGGGGGCGGTGGACGATGATTTTCCAATCAGAACGGGAAACAGTTGCCGACAGGATAGCACGGCCCGCCGCCATGCCGAAGGCCCTTACAGAAGCATGTGTTGTCGGGGTGGCGCCTGCGCCCGCCCGTCGGGCACGGGCCGTCGGGCGCGGAATTGGCGACATCTTCCGGGAACGGGCGCGAGACAGGTGCCGCCGGGAGCCGGGTGGAGGGAGCGGGCCCCGTCCGGGATGGCGCGTGCCGGGGCGCTCGCTACCCGGGGTTCCGGGACGCGCCGCGCTCCCGCGCGATCCCTCCGGTCCCGGCCTCCGGTCCGGGGAGGGACCCCCCGGCGTGAGGGGTGTGGTGCTGCCCGTCTCCCCCTCCCGCGGAGGTGGGCCGCAGGAAGTCTCCCCGTCGGGGAAAATCCCCTTGACTTTGCACTGACGCGCTTGAGACACTCCCGCGGTCCGGTGGAAGCGCACCATGGGCCGGTCTGAACATGACATGAATGACGTCTCCAAGCATCGGTAGCCGTTTCCGGATCGAGGGCCGTTCCGGAGGCGGCTTTTGCGTTCTTGTGCGGGGCCGCCGAGGCGAAGTCGCACAAGAGGTTCGTGCGCTCCCCTGACCTCAGAGGGACTGG
>JBGPLH010000296.1:0-4300 GCA_041486365.1 Thermodesulfobacteriota bacterium
CGTCCGACGGCGATCACGGGACGGCGGCGACGGGTGACGTGTATAGTGATCCGGCAGAATGCGGGAGAGGAAATTAGCGGGCGGTTAGGCGCTCATTAGAACCGATTAAATCCTCCCCTATCCCGCTGACTTATCTTCGTATCGGCCTCCGGATCCCGAAACTTGTGTGCGTCATCTCCGGAAGCCCCCGACAAGCAGGGGCAGATCGTGACGAGCGAGAGCGCACTCCCCCTACAAACGCCTTCCGGCCGCGCGCGCCGCGCATCACGCTGGCTGCCGCTCCTGGCGGTCCTCGCCCTCGTCGCCGCGGAGGCAGCCTGGCAGGTGCATGCCCACGTGGGGCGAGAGCCGCTCATCCGGCTCTCCCTCCCGAGCCTTGCCACCCAGCGCCGGTATGGGGCCACCGAGGTGGCTATCGACTTCGCGCCCTACTCGCGCCCCGCCACCCTCAAGGTCACTCTTGTTCGCATCCGCCCCGGGGGCCGGGACGAAGAAACCGAGGTCACGGACCAGTTCATCGCACGGGAGAACGGGGCAGTGGGGAATCTCTCGGGCCTGATCGAGGGGGAGTACGTGCTCCGGGCACGCGTGTTCGGGCAGCCTCCCGGCCGCACGGACCTCCTCATTGAGGAGGACGCGCGCGTCTCCTTCAGCGTCCCGTCTCCGCCGCCGCTCGATCTGGCCTAGAGGCCGCTGGCCTAGAGGCCGCTCGCCTAGCGGGCGCGGCCTTGCAGGGATTTCAGGAAAGCTTCCAGCCGCGCCGCGGTCTTCTCGTCCAGCTCCGTGAAACGGAGCCCCATGCCGGGGGGGTTCTTCGATCGGGCGCTGAAGGGCTGGACCCAGGCCACTTCGGCGCCGCACTCGATGGGGGGGAGGTCGCGCTGGAGCGGGATCTGGAGCCGGACGCGCGTTCCCGGCTCCTTGGGGTTCGTTGTCTGGATAAAGATCCCAGCCGGACTCAGGTTCATCGCATAGCCGAAGAAGAAGGCCTTGCGGCTCTCTCCCCGGACCTGGAGCACGCGGAGCGGAATGCGCGGGGTGACCCGCCGCTCGACACTATCCTCCTGCGGCTCCGAGGCGTCCTTCTTCATGCCGGGGGACCATTCTCCTCACGGTGGGGGACCATCAGCATACACGAGCGCGCCCCCGCTTTCATCAACTGATAATGCGGGCGGCCGGCCGAGGCCCGTCGTCTGACCCCATGCGGCTTGACAGGCCGCCGGACCGTGCGCAGCTTCGGTGCTGCACTTCGGGGCGAGGCCGGCCGCGTGCGCCTCATTTTCCGGTGGGCCCTGCGCGGGGACGTGGCGCAGGCCATGCGGGGATCACGGAACCCAATCGATGCAGCGTGACCTCTACGAAGTCCTGGGCGTCCCGCCCACGGCGAGCGAAGCCGAGATCAAGAGCACCTACCGGAAGCTCGCCCGCAAGCACCACCCCGACGTGAACAAGGGGGACAAGCAGGCGGAGGATCGCTTCAAGGAGATCAGCCAGGCGTACAACGTCCTGGGCGACGCGAAGAAGCGTGGCAAGTACGATCAGCTCCGGCAGATGGGGCCGGAGGGGTTCAGGCGCGGGGGGCCCGGCGCCCCCTTCGACTTCACCTGGGGCGACGAAGGGTCGCCCTTCGGAGCGGCGGGCTTCGAGGAGGTTTTCCGGGACATCTTCGGCGATGAGGCGGGCTACGGCCGCCCGGGCGCGCGGGCGGCCCGCGCGATGCGCGGCGACGACTTCGACACGACGATCGATCTGATGTTCGAGGAGGCGCTCCTCGGCGCCCAGAAGTCCATGGCGCTGGCCGTTCCCATCGCATGCGAGCGTTGCGGCGACAACCCCGCCGCGCGGCGCGGATGCCCGGCCTGTGGCGGACGGGGCGTCACGGAGCGGCGCGAGACGATCCGTGTCCGGATCCCGCCGGGCGTCGAGAACGAGCAGCGGATCCGGGTCCCCGGCAAGGGAGGCCCTGGCCGCGGCGGCGGGCGGCCCGGTGATCTGTACCTGGTCACCCGCGTGGCGCCCCATCGATTCTTCCGGCGATCGGGACGGGACGTGATCCTGGAGGTTCCGATCACCATCGCGGAGGCAGTGCTCGGCGCGAAAGCGGATGTCCCGACTCTCACCGGGACGGCGACGATGACCATCCCGGCGGGCACGCCGAGCGGGCAGAAGTTCCGGCTCGGGGGAAAGGGTGCCCCGGCGTCGAAAGGCCGGCCCGCCGGGGACCAGATCGTGATCGTGCAGGTGAGCGTCCCGAAGCACGTCGACGAGGGGTCGAAGGAGTTGATCCGGGAGTTCGCCCGGCTCAACCCGGAGGATCCGCGTAAGTCGATGAAGTGACCGCGCGCTCCCGCGCGGCTATTCAGGAGAGGAAAGCCGTGGTGATCCGGACCGTGGGCAAGGACCTGGAAAGGCTCGGGCGCGGGATGAGCGCCTTCGTGGAGCGAGTGCTCCGGGAGAAGTCGACCCTGATGAACGTGTACGAAGGAGCCTGGCGCCCGTCGATCGACATCCTCGAGACGGACGAGCGGATCCTGGTGATCGTAGATCTCGCCGGTGTCAGCCGGGAGGACATCGCGATCGAGATGGAGGGCGAGAAGCTGCGCATCGCGGGGAGCCGCGTGGACCCCAGCGAGGCCCATGCTCCCGGCGTTCGCAAGTGCCACCAGGTGGAGATCGACTACGGGCCCTTCGAGCGGCTGCTGCTGATCTCGGTGCCGATCGACTCCTCGAAGATCGAAGCGCGCTACGACGACGGATTTCTGAAAATAACACTCCCGAAGCGGGAGCCGGGGCTGGCCCGCAGGATCGAGATCATCTGATGATTTCGTTCCGGGCCCCGACGGAAAGGGAAGACATGACTGAGAAGGAAGCCAGGGGGAAGGCCCCGCGCGGCTTGAAGGCCGAGGATCCGGAGGAGGAGCTGGAGCGGCTCGAGCTGCCCCCGTCCCTTCCCATCCTGCCCCTGAAGAACGTCGTCGTGTACCCGTTCACGGTGACGCCGATCATCGTCCAGAGCGAGTCGTCCCGCGCGCTCGTGGACGACGCGATGGTCGGCGACCGTCTGGTGGGTCTCGTGACGATGACCGACCCGGAGGGCGCGCCCAACGATCCGGCGGTGCTCCACGAGGTGGGGACCGTCGGCCGGATCCTGAAGTTGCTCAAGTTCCCCGACGGGACCCTGCGCCTGCTCGTCCAGGGAGTCCGGCGATTCCGCATGGGCGCCGTGCTCGCGCGCGAGCCTTACCTCCGCGCGGCGCTGCTCCTGCCCGAGGAGGTCTCCGACGACTCCGTCGAGACGCAGGCGCTCTTCCGCCACCTCTCGTCGCAGTTCCAGAAGCTGATCGCGCAATCCTCCACGATACCCAAGGAGCTCCAGATCCTCGTGCTCAACGTGTCGAGCCCGGGGCGCCTGGCTGATCTCGCCGCCTCCAACCTCGACATCCCCCTTGAGGAGAAGCAGGCCGTGCTCGAGGCCTTCGAGGTGAAGGACCGCCTCGAGCGAATGGTGAAGGTCGTCACCCGCGAGCTGGAGGTGAGCCGCGTCGAGTCCCAGATCCAGGAGAAGGTCCAGTCCGAGATGAGCAAGAGCCAGCGGGAGTATTTCCTGCGGGAGCAGCTCAAGGCCATCCAGAAGGAGCTGGGCGAGGGGGACGAGCGCGAGGTTGAGTTCGATGAGCTGCGCCGGAAGATGGAGGAAGCCGGCATGCCGGAGGAGGCCCGCAAGGTGGCCGACAAGGAGCTCGACCGCCTGAAGCGGCTGCCGCCCGGCGCGGCCGAGTACGGCGTGATCCGCACGTACCTCGACTGGCTGATCGCGCTTCCCTGGAGCCGGCGCACGGAGGACAACCTCGACATCGTCCACGCACGGCAGATCCTCGACGAGGACCACTACGATCTCGATCGGGTGAAGGAGCGGATTCTCGAGTATCTCGCGGTGCGGCGCCTGAAGGCCGACATGAAGGGACCGATCCTCTGCTTCGTGGGGCCGCCGGGGACCGGCAAGACGAGCCTCGGCCGCTCCATCGCGCGGGCGCTGGGGCGGAAGTTCATGCGCGTCTCGCTGGGCGGCGTGCGCGACGAGGCGGAGATCCGGGGCCACCGGCGCACGTACGTGGGCGCGTTGCCGGGGCGGATCATCCAGGGGCTGCGGAAAGCCGAGAGCGGCAATCCGGTGGTGGTGCTCGACGAGATCGACAAGGTCGGGACCGACTTCCGCGGCGACCCGGCCTCGGCGTTGCTCGAGGTGCTCGATCCGGAGCAGAACTTCAGCTTTTCCGATCACTACCTCGAGGTTCCCTTC
>JBGPLH010000297.1:0-4286 GCA_041486365.1 Thermodesulfobacteriota bacterium
CGGAACAGCTCCTCGAGGTTCTTGCTGCCCGTGTAGCCCATCCCCGAGCGCAGGCCGCCCATGAGCTGGTAGATCGAGAACGAGAGGCTTCCCCGGTGCGGAACCATCCCCTCGATACCCTCGGGCACAAGCTTGGCCGGCTCGGTTTCCCCCTCCTGGAAGTAGCGGTCGGAGGACCCGGCCTGCATGGCGCCGAGCGATCCCATGCCGCGGTAAATCTTGTAGGAGCGTCCCTGGTACAGGACCGTATCGCCCGGGCTCTCGTCGGTACCGGCGAAGAGGCTTCCGATCATCACGCAGTGCGCGCCCGCGGCCAGCGCCTTCACGATGTCCCCCGAGTACTTGATCCCGCCGTCCGCGATCACCGTGACGTCGGCCTTGCGCGCCACGCGGGCCGTCTCGTGGATCGCCGTGAGCTGCGGCACGCCCACGCCCGCCACGATGCGCGTTGTACAAATTGATCCAGGACCTATGCCGCACTTTATTCCGTGCACGCCCGCCTTTACCAGCGACTCGGCGCCCTCCGCCGTCGCGACGTTTCCGGCGATCAGCTCCAGCTTCGGCCACTCGCGGCGCGTGGCCTTCACGGCCTCGATCACGTCCCGCGAATGGCCGTGCGCGGTGTCCACCGCCACCACGTCCACGCCCGCGCGCGCCAGCGCCTCGATCCGCTCCTCGCGATCCTTCCCCGGTCCGACGGCGGCGCCCACGCGCAGCCGCCCGAGCGCGTCCTTGCAGGCCCGCGGGTATTTGATCGCCTTCTCGATGTCCTTCATCGTGATGAGTCCCTTCAGATTGTTCTGCCGGTCCACCACGAGAAGCTTCTCGATCCGGTGCTGGTGCAGGAGCGACTTGCACTTCTCCAGGCCCGTCCCCACGGGCACGGTGACGAGCTTCGTCGTCATCACCTTCGCGATCGCCTGGTTCAGATCCTTCAGGAACCGCAGGTCGCGGTTCGTCACGATTCCGACCAGCTTCTTTCCCTTCACGATCGGCACGCCCGAGATATGGTGCCGGTCCATCAGGGCCATGGCCTCCGAGATGCGCTGGTCGGGGGCCATCGTGATCGGGTCGACGATCATCCCCGACTCCGAGCGCTTGACCTTTTCCACCTCGCCGGCCTGGGCCTCGGGGGTCATGTTCCGGTGGATGATCCCGATGCCACCTTCCTGCGCGAGACAGATGGCCGTGCGGTGCTCCGTCACGGTGTCCATGGCGGCGGAGACGAGGGGGATGTTCAGGAGGATGGTCGGCGTGAGGTGTGTACGCAGATCGACGTCCCGGGGGAGGACGTCCGAGCGGCCGGGCTGGAGGAGGACGTCGTCGAAGGTGAGTCCCTCGGGGATCTGGTCCTGGAGCATCGCAATACCCCTGGCGTCGGAGGGTGGATCAGGCGCCGGGCCTGCCCCACGGGAGCCGGATAGGGGTCGGCCGTCGGTCGCGCTCCCCCCGCGGCCGGGGTCCCGAAGGGGCCTTGCCGGCGGGGGGGATGGCGAGCGGTGGTTCATGACGCTCGTCGTGGGATTTGAAAGGCGAAACTAACGAAAGCGCCCGGGGGTGTCAAGGAAACCTTCGGCGTCGAGCATCTTGCGGGCCATCTCTCGAAGGATTGCCTCCAGCAGGTGGGCGTGCAGGTCGGATCGGTCTCCGGCGAGGCGCTCGAAGGCGTCCCGGCTCAGGGTGGCAATAGTGGACGGGTCGGCCGCGCGGACGGTGACACGGTGCGGGCCGGCTTCCACAAGGGCGCCCTCTCCCAAATGATCACCCTCGAGAAGGTCCCCGATCTCCTCCCCCTTCCGGGAGGCGGCCAGGCGGCCCTCGAGGATCAGGTGGAGACCCGAGGACAGTTCCCCTTCCTGGAAGAGGACGTCCCCTGCATCGAGCGGCAATGCCGTGCAAACGGATGCGAGGACTTCGAGCTCCGGGCGGGTGAAGCCCTCGAGCAGCCGGGTGTCCTCCAGGAAACTCACCAGGTCCGCGCTCGTCCTGATCATGCTCCCCTCCCCGTGGCGATTGCCTCCGCCGCGTAGCGGGTGTAGTTCGCCGCTGATTCCCGGATCCAGTCCAGGTCCTTCTCCGTGAGATCGCGCGCCACCCGGGCGGGCCGCCCCATCGCGAGCGTGCGCGGCGGGATCACCGTGCCGGGCGTCACGAGACTCCCCGCGGCGACGATCGACTCCTCCCCGACGACCGCCTCGTCGAGCACCGTGGCGCCGATCCCGATCAGGGAACGGTCCTTCACGGTGCATGCGTGGAGGATCACGCCGTGGCCCAGGGTCACCTCATCTCCCACCAGGCAGGGAAGCGTCTTCTGATGAACGTGCAACACGCAGCCGTCCTGGATGTTCGTGTTCCGGCCGATCCGGATGTACATCACGTCGCCGCGGAGCACGCTCTGGTACCAGATGCTCGATCCGGGGCCAATCACCACGTCGCCGATAACGACCGCACCTTCCGCCACGAAGACGGACGGGTCGATCACCGGCACCACGCCGTGGTGCGCCTTCACCAGGCCGAACAGGCCGAGACCCCGGGGCGGCTGCTCGCGGTCGGTCACGAGATCTCCGGGCCTCCCCCACCCTATCGCGCGATCACCTGGTCGAGGAATCGCCGCAGGGTGGCGGGGATCTTCGTGCGCCCCTCCTTCGGGACCAGGAAGATCGCGCTGTCGCCCTTCAGCGTGAGGGTTTGCACGAGCCGGGACTTCGCCGTCGACTGCTCCTGCTCCGATGCGAGGACGAGGTAGCCGAGCGGGAGCGGCTGGGTCGCCGTGAAGAACTCGTGGACCGGCTTGAGAGACTCGGCCGCGGAATCGTTCATGCCCTCCACGCAGAAAAGGCCGCCGATCGCGCCGCGCGCGAGCAGCGGCCAGAGGGGCCGGTGCAGGTCTTCGGGCGGGACCTGCACGAGCCGGAGCGACACGGTGGCCGAGAGCTGCCAGGACGCGAGGGTCGGGAAGGGGTCCGCGTCGCTCGCGCCGTCGTCCGAGGTCTTCATCCCCGGTGTCATGCCCCCGAGTCCGCCCAGCGCCGACACGAGGACATCCGTCACCGCATTGTCCTGCGCGAAGACGAGCACCTTGCCGAAGGTCCGGCCCCAGGGAGGCATTCCCCGGGGAGCCATCTTCTCGCGAAGCCGGATCATCTGGTCGGGTCCGGGCCAGGCGGCGGCCGCCCGGTCCGCGGAGGGGGCGTCGGCGGCACGGGAGACGACCTCCACGATCCCCTTTCGCAGGAGCGTGTGCAGCGTGCGGAGGACCTGGTAATCCGGCGCCGAGCAGTTGTCGACAATCTCCTCGATGCGCGAGTGGAACTCGAGGAGCAGGAGCACTTCCTGCGTGAGGGGGTGGATGCCGGGCGGCAGCGACGCCACCCGTGCGCGAAGCCGGAGCTCGGCGCCCGCCGGTGGCAGATCCGCGCGGAGCTTCTCCCACTCGTCCCGCTGGCGCGCGCTTTCCAGGAGCAGCGCGTGGATCGGCGTGCGAATGCGCAGCTCCGTCACCGCCTGATCCGGGATGAATTCGAAGCGGCCGATGCGCCAGCCGAGGAGCCGGAACAGCGCCTTCTCCCCCTCGATGTGCCCGAGCAACGCGTTGATGGTCTCGCCGTCCTTCAGGTAGATGAACCCCTGCCCCATCCCGCGCGTGGCGCCCGGCTCGGTCAGCATGAGAGTCCCGGTGCGGCGGTTCATGGCGAATATCTGCAGGATGTCCGCGAGCGGCACCTGCGCGAGGTCACCCGTGATCCCGCTCTCGGTCTCGCGCGATACCTCCGCGAGCCTTTCGGAACGCTGAAAGAGGGGATCGATGATCGCGACGAGCTCCTCGACAGCGTAGGGCTTCTGCAGCACCTCCTCGCGAAAACCGGCGGGGCGCGGCGGGAGCGGATCGGGCGTCAGGAAGATGAAGAGCGCGTGCTGCGTGTGCGGGTTCACGCGGACTATCTCGGCCAGGCGGTGGCCGCCGATGAGCGGGAGATCCGTCGCGAGGACGCAGAGGTCGGGGCGCTTCTCGATGGCGAGCTCGAGGGCGCGGGGCCCCGTCTCGGCGACCGACACGGTGTAGCCCCGCCGCTGGAGCGCGCTCTTCAAGTGCCGAGCCGCCCGGATGTCGCCGTCGGCGATCAGGATTTTCCTGTTGTCGGTTCCCATGGGCCCCGTCCGCCCTCGCGGGCGATCACAGCTGGAACTGCAACCCGTACTCCCGCTGAAGCTTGAAGATCATGTTCTCCACCAGCCCCGGGTCCGCCGTGTGGAAGGCCTGGAGGCCCTCCGCCCTGCGCCGTCCA
>JBGPLH010000298.1:0-4257 GCA_041486365.1 Thermodesulfobacteriota bacterium
CCCGTGGCGTTGCAGGCGCGCACGCGGCTCACGCTCGAGGACTTCTATCGCGGGCTGCTCGCCTTCTGCGCGCTGCGGGAGCAGGCGGCGCTGCTCAAGAGCGCGCTGGGGCGCGCAGGCGCCGGCCTGGACGCCACGCGCGATCCGGAGCTGATCTTCGCGTTCCTCCGCGCGCCGGACGCCCTTGCGTCCATGGCCGCGCTCCTCGTGCCGAAGGTGGGTTTCCTCCGGGTGCGCCCCGAGCGCCGCTGGTGGGACGTCCCGATCCAGCTCGAGGGGCTCGCCGAGCCCGCGCGCGAAACGGGCGAGGCTGCCCGGCCCGCGGTGGCCCGGCAGGCCAAAACCGAGCCCGCGGAGGCGCGCGAGCGCACGCCGCGGCCATCGCTCCGGCTGGAGCCGAAGAACCCGGCTGTGATCGTGAGCCATTACGACCGTGACGGGATTATCTCGAACATCGTGCTCGCGCGGGCGCTCCCCAACATTGCGGCGCAGCGCTTCATGAATAGCGAGGATCTGCTCACGCTGTTCTTCACGCCGGAGATGCAGGTGGCACTCCCGGAGAAGTACGACCTATACATCACGGATCTGCGGTTCCGCCCGAGCAACCGGGTGGCACCCGACGTGCGGGACGCATTCATCGAACGGCTGCGGAACCACTCCGGCGCGGTCTACTGGTTCGATCACGTCTACTGGCAGGACGTGGATCGCCGCGACATGGAGGGTGCCATCGGGAGGACCCACCTCGTGATCGCGCCCAAGGAGCGGACCGCGGCCGAGGTGGTGAAGAACGCCCTGAAGCTGCGTGATCCGTTCTCGGACAGGCTCATCGAGATGCTCTACGGCAAGCTCCCCGCAGGGGACTTCGGTACCTGGGGGAAGAACTGGCTCTCGGTGATCGACTATCTCCGCAACTCGCTCGATCGCATCGAGTCGGCGGTGAAGCCGCTGCTCGAGGGTCGCCCAGAGGAAGTGAACGCGGCGCTGCTGGAGGAGGGGAATCGCAAGGAACAGGAAGCGGAGGCCTATGTGACCTCCCGCGACTTCCGGGTTGTGATCTTCGGCTCCTATAAGATGGTGGTTGTGGATCTCCCCGACAAGAACACCTTCAACTACACGAGCGTTACCCAGAAAGTGCGCGAGCGGTACCATGCGCAGCTGTCCATCACCGCCTTCGGCGACGACGAAACCATCCTCATCGCCAATTCCTTCGCCACCCGGCAGGGGTTGAACATGAGCCTGATCAAGGAGCACCTCACGAGGCGCTTCGACTGGCTCAAGCCGATCCAGGGCCACGAGAACGTGATCACGCTCCGCGTGGCCGAACTGCCGAGCAAACGGGAGCGGCTGGACATGCTCATCAACGAGATCGTCCGGAATCGATCGCTGTTCGCCTGAGAACGCGAAAGGCCGCTCCCGGGCGGGAGCGGCCTTTCGCGCGCGAGGAGCGCGGATCAGTCTTCGGTGGCGGGAGCGCTGGGCTTGGAACCGCTCTCCTTCTTGTCGGGGGCCTTCTCGCCGTCCTTCTTTTGGTCGCCCGCATCCTTCTTTTGGTCGCCCGCATCCTTCTTTTGGTCGCCCGCGTCCTTCTTCTCGTCGCCCGACCCCTTTTTCGGGTAATCGGTCACGTACCAACCGGATCCCTTGAACTGGAGCGCGGAGGCGGAAAGAAGCCGGGTGAGCTTTCCCTTGCAGGACGGGCATCGGGTCAGGGGCTTGTCCGCCATTTTCTGGACGACCTCGTGCTTGCGCCCGCATTTCTGGCAGCCGTACTCGTAAATCGGCATGGACTGAAACTCCGCTGGTTTCCGGGAGGGAAAGCTTGGATCGAGCGAGAATATGGCGGCCGTCCTGCGGATTGTCAACGCGGAGTGGGCTTCGGGGCCTGGCATAAGTTCTTGACAGCCGGACGTTTTCGCGCCTAAGGTAAATACGCTCGCTCCGGGACGGACCCCCGGAGCGAATCGGTTTCACGCCAGGTCCGCAGGCTCCGACGACGACCCGCGCCCCGCATCGGCCGCAAGGCCGCCCCGAAGGCGCGGGTCTCTCCATGGGTCTGCGACATCATGATGGAGAACCATGAGCGGTAAAGTGCCCATGACCCGGGAAGGGTTCCTGAAGCTTTCAGCCGAGCTCGAACGCATGAAGCGCGTCGAGCGCCAGAAGGCGATCACGGACATCGCCGTGGCGCGCGGCCACGGGGACATCACGGAGAACGCCGAGTACGACGCGGCCAAGGAGAGGCAGGCCTTCGTTGAGGGCAGGATCCGGGAGATGGAGAACAGGTTGGCCAACGCCCAGGTGATCGACACGAAAAACCTCCCGTCGGACCGGATCGTTTTCGGCGCCACGGTGAGACTCTCCGACATCGACAACGGCCACGAGGTCTCCTACCGGATCGTGGGCGAGGACGAGGCGGACGTGAAAAATGGAAAGATCTCCGTCACCTCTCCCGTGGGCCAGGCGCTCATCGGGAAGGAGCTGAACGATAGCGTCCAGGTGCGGGCGCCGGGCGGCGTCCGGGAATACGAGATCCTTGAGATCCGCTACGAAGACTGAGAGGCCCTTCCGGGCCTCTCCTGTCCTGTGTCACAATCCCTGAACCATCACTGCCAGATCGTCGGACCCTCCGAGGACGCGATCTCCTGGCGTGCGAGCGCCGGCGTGGGCTCCAAACGGCCGTTCATCGGGCTCCCCGCAAGGAGCACGGGTCGGCTGGTGAGACTGCCCCGGCGGGGTGGCACCCAGAGCGTGTATGTCGAGGACGGCCCGACGAGCGCCAGGCCGCGTGATTTCGGGACCCTGATGGCCATCCGGACCGTGGCCACTCCCCGGTCGCGGAAGCCGAGACTGCTGGCGACTCCCGCCGATACGTCGATCCCGCGTCCCGGAACGTAGGGACCGCGGTCGGTCACCACGACGATGAGCCTCCGGCCATTGCGGAGGTTCGTGACCTCCACCTTGGTCCCGAAGGGGAGGGTACGGTGCGCGGCGGTCCGGGCGGCCTGATTGAAGATCCGGCCGCTGGCCGCCGCCTTCCCGTGAAAACCGGTGCCGTACCAGGAAGCCCGGGTACGGGTCGTGACGGTGATGGCTTCGACCGGCTCCGCACCCGCGCGGATCGATCCCGCCCAGGCGTTGGGAGCCGTCGTAACAAGAGCGCTTCCGAGGAGCAGCGGGCAGAGCATAAGGCTCGCCCAAACGGCGCGGCGTCGTCGTCTTGCGTCCATGAGTCTCCTTTGAGAGGGGGGCCCGGACGTTCTCTCTCTTGAGGAAGCTACCGGCGGGGGAGGCGCGCCGGCCTTACGGGGGGGAGGTTCCTGGGGGCTGCCTGGCCCCCAGGGCCGGCCGGAGACTAGGCCAACCGGGAGGAGGCCGCAAGCCCTGAAAGGCCATTTGCTGCCATTTTATTTGCTTTATTAAGTAATATCAAACACTTGCAGTAATCCTGAAAACGCCCTTGTAACCTTGCAAACCGCCCGGCCCTTGTCCCGGGAGCCTTCCGGTGCCTCCTACCCCCTGTCCGGGGTGGAAGTCGCCAGATCCCCTCCCGCTCAGACCCAGGAAGAGCCCGCCGACTCTGCCCGAACGGTTTTGCCGCCCTGCGAAGGTTCAAGTAGGATGGGTCGCCTGTTCCGTCGGGAGTTCCAAGCAGCCCTGGAAGCACCGGATTTGACTTGCAACCCTCCGCCGAATCGTTCCCCTCTTGGCTTACCGAAAGGGCAGAGCACTCGATGAGGCCCCAGCCGGTCCCCGTCCCTGTCCTCGACGCCAGCACGGTTATGCTCGTGAGGCCTGCCCCCGCAGGAGGCCCGCTATTTGAGGTCTACCTCACGCGCAGGCGTCCCGAGCTGGTCTTCGTGGGGGGTGCCTACGTGTTCCCGGGAGGAAAGGTGGACGAGGAGGACGCCGAGGCCGGAGCCATCGCCCGATGCGAGGGTCTCCGGCCCGAGGCCGCCGCCCGGATCATGGGCGAGCCGGAGGCCCAGGGCCTGCGTGCCGCCGCGCACTGGGTGGCCGCTGTGCGTGAGCTGTTCGAGGAAGCCGGAATCTTGCTCGCCTACCGGGAGAGTGAAATCATCGACCCGGCCGGGCCCGGCGTGGTCGAGCGGTTCGCCGAGTGGCGTCGCCGCCTGAACGCCGGCGAAGCGCCGATCGGCCGGATGGCCGAAGCCGAAGGGATACGTCTCGCCACGGATCGCCTGCGATACGTCTCCCACTGGATCACGCCGGAGGGCCCCCCACGGCGTTTCAGCACCC
>JBGPLH010000299.1:0-4234 GCA_041486365.1 Thermodesulfobacteriota bacterium
CACTTCGTCCGCGCATACCCCATCAAGAGCAGGATCGTCCTCTCGCACATCCGGCGCGCGAGCGTCGGGCGGGTGGCGCTGGAGAACACGCACCCCTTCGTGCGCGAGCTCTGGGGGCGGTTCTGGGTATTCGGCCACAACGGCCGCGTCGCGGAGGTGAAGAAGCGCCCGCTGGGCGCGTATCTTCCGGTGGGCACGACCGACTCCGAGCACGCCTTCTGCTGGATCCTCGACGAGCTGCGCCGCGCGTTCCCCGGTCCCCCCAGTGGGCCGGGCGCCTACTGGCCGCTGCTTCACCGGATATTCACGGATCTGTCGGGCCTGGGCACCTTCAACGTTCTGCTGTCGGAAGGCGAGTACCTCTACGTCTACGCCGACACGCGGCTGCACTGGATCGAGCGGAAAGCGCCGTTCTCGCGGGCGCAGCTGATCGACGAGGATCTCGAGGTGGACTTCTCGCAGGAGACGACGCCGAAGGATCGCGTGGCCGTCATCGCGACGACGCCGCTCACCTCCAACGAGAGCTGGACACGCTGTGGAACCGACGAGTTCGCGGTCTTCCGTGAAGGCGAGCGGATCGCCTGAAGCGAGGTGGGTGAAAAGACGACGGGCGAAGGAAGCGCGGCGTGAGACCGCGCCCGCCCTCGCCCGCCTGGGTTACGTCAGGGACGGTGTTCAGCGTCCCCCGCGCTCGATGGGCCTGTTTTCCCGGGGCCCAGGAACGATCACCTGTCCGCCCTGGACGTCTTCCGCGCCGCCTTCCGGGTCGCCGTTCTGCCAGACTCGGCCGCCACCGCCCAGATCGTTGCAAGTGTCGGAGCAGTCGGAGTCGTCGCCGCTGTCCTCATCCGACCAGGCGATGGAGCCGTCGTTGCACAGGCACTTCGTCATGGCCGGCGCGACGGCCGGAAAGAGACAGAAAACCAGAAGGAACAGGACGGCGAGCCCCGCCGTCTTCGACAGCCGTGAGAAAGTCATGCGCATTGCCCCCCATCCGGGATGGTTAGCGTACCGTTTCTGCAATATCGGCGCCCCGGCCCGGGAACTTGAGGAAGGCGCGATGAAGGTCGGATGGGCGCCTGCGGGCCGGCGCGGACCCGGACTGACCGGAGAGATGCCGTGAGCGGGAACGACACCTTCGACGTTGCCATCGTGGGCGGGGGAATCATCGGCTGCGCCACGGCGTACTACCTCTCGAAGCGCGGCGGCGTCCGCGTGGTGCTGCTCGAGCGCGGGGGCGAGATCGGCGCGGAGGCCACGAAGGCCGCCGCCGGGATCCTGAACCCCTTCTACACCGAATCGAAGCCGGGCGGATTTTTCGACACCTGCGTGCAGGCCCATGCGCTCTTTCGCCCGCTCGCGGAGGAGCTCCGGGAGATCTCCGGGATCGATCCCATGTACCTCGAGTGGGGGCTCATCGGGCTCCTCTTCGACGCCGATGACGAGAAGGCGGCCGCGGAGAAGTTCCACTGGCACCGCGCGCTCGGTCTCCCGATCGAGCGATGGTCCGCGGAGGAAGCCTGGCGTTCCGAGCCCGGCGTCTCCCGGGCGATCCGCGGCGCGCTCTTCTTCCCGAAGGACTTCCACATCCACAACGGGCTGCTGGTCGAGGCGCTCGCGGAGGCGGCGCGGCGGTGGGGCGTGGACGTGCGGCTGGGGACACCGGTCGCTTCCCTCGTCCGGAACGGCCATCGGGTGATCGGCGTGGAGACGGAGACGGGGCGGATTGCGGCGGGCACGGTCGTTCTCGCGGCGGGGGCGTGGTCGCCGGCGCTCGGGCGGCTCGTCGGGAAGGACATTCCCGTGGAGCCGGCGCGAGGGCAGATGGTGGTGCTCCGCGCCCGCGGCCCGTTCACGCAACATATCGTCTATGCGAAACAGCAGTACGTCGTGCCGCGCACGGACGGCGAGGTCATCGTCGGGAGCACGCTCGAGTTCGAGGGATTCGACAAGCGCACCACGGTGGAGGGCATCCGCTGGGTGCTCCAGCGCGCGCTCGAGATGGTGCCGGGGCTCGCGGAGCTCACCTTCGAAGGCGTTCGCGCCGGACTGCGCCCCTATTCCGCCGACAGCTTCCCGATCCTCGGCGCGTACCCTGACGTGCCCGGCCTTGTCGTCGCGACGGGGCACTCGCGCAAGGGAATCCTGCTGGGTCCGATGTCCGGGAAGCTCGTGGCGGAACTGATCCTCGACGGGAAGACCTCGCTCCCGATCGAGCCCTTCTCGCCGTTGCGTTTCACCGGGGCACGGGGCTAGGGGGAAACGCATGGAACACGGCACGAGGCGGTGCCCGGCCTGCAAGGGGAGTGTCTCGATCACCGATGATCTCGTGGAGGTCGAGCGAAAGATCGGCGAGAACTATCTCATCCTGCACCTCAAGTGCCCCGCCTGCGGGCACCTCTTCGACGCGTTGATCGACTCCGATTAGTGGTCGAGGCGCGTCAGCAGCACGCCCGCGCCTCGGGCTTGCTCGCGGAGACCTTGAGACTCAGCACCGAGTCGGCCACGCGCCGGAGCGCCGCGGGGTCGTCGCCCAGCGCTTCCCTGGCGGACTTCACCATCGGATCGTCCATGCTGGTCGAGGCCAGGAGGTTCCCGAAGTTCTGCTCGCTCACGACCTTGATGTCGACGAACCCGGCGTCGCGGATCGCCTCGAGGTAGTCCTCACGCAGCGCTGCGCCTGCGACGCAGGCCGCGTACAGATCGAGGTGCGAGAGCAGCGCCTCCGGCAGCGGCGCCGTCAGCACGACGTCCGACACCATGAGCCGGCCGCCGGGCTTGAGCACGCGCAGCGCCTCCCGGAACACACGGGGCTTCTCGGGCGAGAGGTTGATCACGCAGTTCGAGATGATCATGTCCGCCGTGCTGTCCGCGATCGGCAGATCCTCGATCGTCCCCTTCCGGAACTCGCAATTCTTGAACCCGCCCTGCTCCGCATTGCGCTGCGCGAGGGTGATCATGTGATCGGTCATGTCGACGCCGATCACGCGGCCCGTGTCGCCCACCTCGCGCGCCGCGAGGAAGGCGTCGAACCCGCCGCCGGAGCCGAGATCGACGACGACGCTTCCCGGCCGCAGCTCCGCGAACGCGAGCGGGTTGCCGCAACCCAGCCCCAGGTTCGCGTTCTCGGGTACCGCGGAAAGCTCCTCGTCGCCATAGCCGATGGCGCGGGCGGTCGTCTCGGCAGCCTGGGGGGAGCAGCAGCCTGACACCTTCTGCATGGCGAGCGAGGCGTAGCGCGCGCTCACCTCCTTGCGGATATCGTCGGGGGCCGGGTTCGCCTTTCGGGTCTCTTCCATGGGGATCTCCTTCATCGTGGGGGAGAGGGAACGAGTTTCGTTTCTTATCGACACGTGATGCAATCGGGAATCGACTCGACGACCTGCGCCACGCGCGCGATCGTCTCGACGGTGCGTTCGCGCTCCTCAGGCGGCAGCTGCTCGAGGATCAGCGCGCTGAACGCGGCGCCCGCCGCCGAGAGCTTCGCGGCCAGCCGCGTGCCCTCGTCCGTGAGCGCCACCCGGACGACGCGCGCGTCGCCGGCCTCCGCCGACCTCTCGACCAGTTCTTCGCGGGCGAGGGTGTCCACGAGGCGCGTCGCGGTCGAGACCTTGACCCCGAGTAGCCGCGCGAGGGCCGACAGCCGCTGCGGGCCCTTCTCCGCGAGCGTCTCGAGAAGCGTGCACTGGGGAAGGGTCACGCCCTCGCAGCACTTCGCGCCCCGCTCGAGGAGCCGGAAGCCGCGTACCAGGCGAAGAAACGCGCGGGAGAGGGTCTCGTGGGGCTCGGGCTGGGTCATGAATGGCTCGCTTTCATTTACTTGTAAGATACAACTATCAGCCGGCCGTCATGGCGTCAAGGTTTTTTTCGCCCACCGGGTTGCAGCGTGCGCCCGCGCGTTGACACGTGAGTCAACCCCGCCTAGCATCCCCTCTGCCATCCCGAATCTCAGCAACATCCTGAGAAAGCCGGCGAAGCCTGACGACGTGCGAGGACCGCGGGGCGCTATCGCCGGGAACCGGAGACCCCCATGACGAGGAAGATCATCCGCATCGGCGCAGGACAGGGCTTCTACGGCGACACCTTCTTCCCCGCCATCGAGATCGCCCAGAAGGGGAACGTCCAGTACATCGCCTTCGACGCGCTCGCCGAGCTCACGCTCGCGATCCTCCAGAAGGACCGGCAGAAGGACCCCTCGCTCGGCTACACCCGCGACCTCCCCATCTTCATGCAG
>JBGPLH010000300.1:0-4232 GCA_041486365.1 Thermodesulfobacteriota bacterium
CCCCAGGCCGCGGGACCCCTCGCGGGCATCCGCATCCTCGACTTCACCCGCTTCCAGGCCGGCCCCGCCGCCTCCGTGCACCTCGCGGACCTCGGCGCCGACGTGATCAAGATCGAGAACACGCGAATAGGCGATCTCGGGCGCTACTACCCGACGCCCAACTGCGCGACCTCGAGCTACTTCCAGGCGCTCAACCGGAACAAGAAGTCCGTGGCCATCGACTTCAACCGCGCGGAAGGGCGGGAAGCGCTCCTGCGTCTGGCCCGGACCTGCGACGTGGCCATGCAGAACTTCCGACCGGGGATCATCGAGTCCCTGGGGCTGGGTTACGAACAGCTCAAGAAGGAGAACCCCGCGATCATCTTCGCCCACGTCTCGGGCTTCGGTCGCAGCGGCCCCTACGCGCAGCGCCCCTGCTTCGATCTCGTGGCGCAGGCCATGGGCGGGCTCATGGCGGTCACGGGCGAGCGGCACGGCTCGGCCCTTCCCGCGGGCGCGGCGATCGCGGACCAGGCCACGGCCATGTACCTCGCCATCGGGATCCTGTCGGCGCTGGTGCACCGGGAGCGCACGGGAGAGGGGCAGGAGATCGAGGTCGCGATGGTCGACTCCACGATCGCGCTTCAGATGTGGGAGGTGACGACGTATCTCATGGGCGGGGTGCTGCCGCCGCGCGTGGGGCCGGGCTATCAGCTCGCGGGGGACGTCTGGCGGCGCTTCGACACCAAGGACGGCGCGCTCGTGATCTCCGGCGTGTTCAACATGACCTCGAGCGGCGAGACGCGCTGGGACGCGCTGGTCCGCGTGCTCGGTCTCGACGACCTCGTCGGCAACCCGAACTACGACAGCCCGATGACCCGCGCGGGGAAGGAAGAGGAGTTCATGCCGCGGCTGGAGGAGGCCTTCGGCAGGCGCACCACGAAGGAGTGGCTCGTCGATCTGGAGGCGGCCGACGTGATCGCCGGGGCGGTCTACGACTACGGCGAGCTGACGAGCGATCCGCAGGTGCGGCACAACGGGCTGATCCAGGAGTTCGATCACCCGGAGGCCGGGCGCCTGCGCGCGATCGGGACGCCCATCTACCTCTCGAAGACCCCCGCGGCGATCCGCCGCCACGCGCCGCTCATGGGCGAGCACACCGAGGAGGTCCTCGGCGCGATCGGTTACGGCCCGGAAGAGATCGCGAAGTTCAGGGATGCGGGCGTGATCCGCGGCTGAGACAGGCGACATGCCGACCCCCGAGTCGATCGACAACCTGCCCTCCTGGGTCACCGCCGCCTTCGACGGCTACCGCACGGCGGAGGTCACCACCCTCACGCCGCGGGGGTCGCCGAGCACCTTCCCGCTCTCCGGCCGCTGGGATCCGCGGACCGGCACCTTCCTGTTCACCACGAGCGTCGGGTTCGCCCGGAAGGCGCGCAACGTGCGGCGCAACCCGCGGATGGCGATCCTCTGGTCGTACCCCGTGGGGAGCGATCTCCGGCCCGCGCCGGTGGTGCTGGTGCAGGGCGACGGGAAGGTGCACGACGACCTGGCGGCCAACGCGGCCGCCTTCGCCGGGATGGCCGACGCGTGGGCGGACCTCCAGCCTTCCTTCAGGATGATCTGGAGCTCGGCGCGCTGGCGGTGGTGGTGCCGCTACTACCTCACGCGGATCTTCATCGAGTGCACACCCCGGCGAATCCGGGCCTGGCGCGACGGCGACACGTCGAAGCCGCCCTTCGAGGCGAGGCTCTGATGGCGGCCCTCGGGCGCCTGCTCGCACGGGCGAAGGGGCTCGGCCACGCCGTGCTCACGGTGATCGGGGCGGATGGCTATCCCGTGAGCGCGCCGGCAGCGATGGGAGCCATCGAGGGCGAGTCGGCGCTTCTGGACGCCGACGAGACGCTGCTCGAGATCGACAACCGCGAGCGCACCGCGAGCCTTCTCGCGCACCGGCACGACGAGCACATGTCCGGCATCGAGCAGGTTGCGCTCCAGGGAATGATCACGGCCGAGTCGGCGGGCCTGCGCTTTCACGCCTCGGCCGGACAGGCTTTCCGGGCGCCGAAGAGCGCCGTGCTCAACAATTTCCTGATCGGGGTCGTGACGCGGCTGCGCGGACGGGCCGAGCTCAGGCGTTTGGGACAGGCGCTCCCGGACCTGGAGCGGGTCCTGCGCGAGACGACGAGGGGTGGAAAATGAAGATCGCGCTGATCGGCGGGACGGGCGACATTGGGGAAGGGCTCGCGCTCCGCTGGGGCCTGGAGACGACGCACGAGATCCTGGTGGGCTCGCGCACGCGGGAGAAGGCCGACGAGCGCGCCCGGGAGTACGCGGAGCGGCTGGAGAGCGCCGGGC
Source organism: Thermodesulfobacteriota bacterium (assembly GCA_041486365.1). Taxonomy (GTDB): domain Bacteria; phylum JAUYMQ01; class JAUYMQ01; order JAUYMQ01; family JAUYMQ01; genus JBGPLH01. The sequence goes on from JBGPLH010000300.1 coordinate 2,341, forward strand.
GGAAGGGGAAGCCCGACATGGTGGGGCTTGCCAACGAGGACGCCGCCCGCGAAGGGGACATCGCGGTGCTCTGCGTGGAGGCCGGCTACGTCGTGCCGGCCGTGCGATCGCTCCTGGGGATCCTGCACCAGGATCAGATCGTCGTATCGCCGGCCGTGCCGATGGCGCGCCGCGGGAAGTTCTTCTTCTACGCGCCGCCGCCGGAGGGGAGCCTCGCCATGCAGATCGCGGGCGTGCTGCCTGAGCAGATGCCCCTCGTGAGCGCACTCCACACGGTGCCCGCCCACAGGCTCGCCGATCTCGACACGCGCCTGGACCAGGACGTGGTCTGCCTCGGCGGGAACGAGGACGCCAAGAAGACCGTGATGGGCCTCATCGCCGAGATTGCCGGTCTCCGCCCGCTCGACGGCGGTCCGCTATCGGCCTCCTCGCTCGTCGAGTCGATCACGCCGCTCCTCATCAATCTCGCCATCGTGAACAAGCGGAAGAACCTGGCGATCAAGTTCGTGTGAGGCGGGTGGCGGGTGGCGGGTTGGTCACCCCGGGCGCTGACCGTTCCCGAGCGCGGTGAGGATCTCCTCGCCGTAGTCGCGGACGCGCCAGGTCCCGATCTCGGGGATCCCGGCGATACCTTCGAGCGAATCGGGGGCCTCGCGGGCCAGGGCTTCGAGGATGCGGCTCGAGGCGACGATGAAGGGCTCCACGTTCATCTCCTGCGCGCGGCGGTTGCGCCACTCGCGCAGGCGCTGGAAGCGCGCTTCCATCTCGTCGGTCCAGATCTCTCTCGCGCGGCGCTTGCGATCGGTCTTCGGGGGCCGCTTCTCGCCTTCCTCGAGGCCCAGCCGGATCGCCGTGAGGATCTCGTCGCCGAATCGCGCGATCAGCCGCGGGGTCACGCCGCGAATTCGACCCAGGTTGTCCCAGGTGGTCGAGGCGAGCGCCGCGAGCTCCATGAGGGCCTCGTTCGAAATCACGCGGAACGGCGGGCGGTCGGTCTCCTGCGCCGTCTTTTCGCGCCACTCGAAGAGCGCCTGGAGCACGCCGCGCTTCTCCGGCGACAGCGCGCGCGCCCCCTTCAGGCGCAGGTACGCGAGGGGATCGGGCAGCCGCTCGATGGGCTCCTTGGCGGCCAGCCGCGTGAACTCCTCCTCCGCGGCGGCGATCCGGTTGACGCCGTGCAGCTCCCCCTTCAGGTGGTCCCGCAGCCGGATCAGGTAGCGCGTGTCCCGGACGGCATAAGCGATCTGCTCCTCGCTGAGCGGGCGGCGCGACCAGTCGCTGCGCTGCTCCCCCTTGTCCAGCCGCACGGAGAAGAGTTTCCCGACGAGCGAGGCGAGCCCCACTTCGCGGTAACCGAGAATCTGCGCGGCGAGGAGGGTGTCGAAGACGTTCCGGATCCGGAAGGCGTGGTGTTTCTTGAGGAGCAGGATGTCGTTTTCGGCGGCGTGGAAGACCTTTTGCTTCTCCGTGTCGGCGAAGATCGCCTCGAGGGGCGAGAGGTCGGGGACCGCGATGGTGTCGACGATGTAGTCGGCGTCCGGCGTGGAAACCTGGAGCAGGCAGACTTTTTCGCGGTAGTTGTAGAAGCTGTTGCTCTCGGTGTCGACCGCGAGTTCCGTCGTTTCGGCGAGCAGGGCGGCGAGCGCTCCGAGGCCGCCCTCGGTGTCGATGACTTTCACTGAATCCGTCAAGTTCCGCCTTTCCGTCACGATCGCCTGGCCCGCCCCGCGGAAAATCCCACTATAGCACACGGGCCCGCGCTGTTTCTTGAAAAGCCCCGATCCGCGGGCTATGGTCTGCACAGTCCCCCGTCATCCCCCATGGAGCGCGCCGTGCCGGCACCCGCCCCGGTTGAGCCCCATCGGATCCTCGTCGTCGACGACGAGCCCGAC